>JAGLIU010000001.1 GCA_023142805.1 Candidatus Omnitrophota bacterium
AACACACTCCGCTATCGCTCGTGTGTCAGTCCGATAACTAAAAAAAATAAAATCCAAAAAGTTAAACAGTATTGAATTTTCAGAAAACTTACCTTCCAACACAAACATAATTAAATCTAATTTCTTTCATTTTTTCTGGATGATAAATATCAAATAAAACTGTGGATAAGATTGAATTTTGTATAATCAGTTATTTTACCAATTAAAGATATGTCAATCCTTGCAACTCTTTTAAGGAATGGCTTTAGAAGAGAACTCAATGCACAAGTTCTTTGAACTCATCTAAATTACGAACAAAATTATAATCACTGTCAATTTTAGCTTTATTTTTTTGATTTGTATCTAGTTCAATAGCTAGTTTCAAATTGTTCAATGATTCTTCTTTTCTTTTTTCAAGAGAATAGACAGCGCCCTTGTCATAATAAGCTATTGCGTTCGGTTTAATAGATAATGATCTGTTATATGCCTCAATTGATTTTTCGAAATCGCCCAAACCGTAATAAGCGGCTCCCTGATTGTTAAATGTAAAAGTGTCTTCATTCGTAAGTGCTGTCACTTTTCTAAAAAATCTTTCACTCTTTTCATTATCTCCTGTCAAATAATAGCAAAAACCTATTTTATAAAGCGCGGACGCGTTATATGGATCTAATCTTATCGCCTCGCTATAAGAAGCTATCGCCGAAGAATAATCTTTCTCAGCTAAAAGTTTATGCCCTTCTTTTGTGCATCAGCTCTATTTCGGCGATGAGCCAGAATACAAGAAGTCATTTTTATCTTTATAAAAATCTAACATAGGACTCCAAAAATAATCGACACTAGAGATATAACCACCTAGCTCCCACATATTTTTTACAAGCTCAGGATTACTTAGAGCAATTGAAACCTCTGGTATTATCACAACCTTGTATTGTGCTACCCCTAAAATTCCAATGAGCGAACCTACGTAAAAGTTCGCTTTAGTAACAATTATAGAGCTACTAGCAACCACACCACCTTTTACAATAATAGGTGCTGCGACTAATATTGCAACCCCAGCAACTCCAGGCGCCCACCAATGATCTAATAACCATTCCCCCGATTCATTTTGACCCATTGCAAACGCAACCTTTTGAACCCATTCACTGTCAGATGCACGTGGTACAGAAAACTTACCAGATGGATCAATATATGTCTGTGGATTATTCCCAACATACCCATACGAATGTTGCGTACTCGGAGTATCAAGAAAACCACCAATAGAATCTTTACTCATAAACCTCCCCACGCTTGGATCATAATATCTCGCACGATAATAATATAGTCCTGTCTCTGTATCATATTCTCTTCCTGTGTATGCGTATAGTTGTTCCATATGCACCTGCGGGGTGCGAAAATTACCGAAACTGTCATATTCAAACGACTCCACAATATGTCCCTTTTCATCTATGAGCCGAACAATACTGCCAAGCGCGTCAGCTACATAATAATGGGTTTCCTTTTTTATCTTATTTTTATTTAGATTTTGTTTTTTGTAATAAGTGACACTCAACGGCTCGTCTATGCCTGGACCGTGCACAAAACTCATTTGCATCTCACCTGATTCGTCGTATATCACCGCAATATCTTCTCCTTCATAGAGATACTGCTCAGTCTTTTCATGTAATGAAAGAGGAAATTTAGAAGGCAGTTTTTCAGATGGAGGTTCTACTGATAAGTACGACTTTTTTTGTATTCTTCTTCCGAACGGATCGTATTC
>JAGLIU010000010.1 GCA_023142805.1 Candidatus Omnitrophota bacterium
TTTTCCGAAAATATACGCGGTAGGAATAGACCCGATAAGATATGAAAGAATAACAAGTCCGGCTATGATCATTTTCTTTCCTTTTTCGATTTGCTTATAAACACTTTTACGGGTATACCAAAAAGCGGAAGATTTGCTCTCAATTGATTCTCTATAAAGGTCCTATGCGCGGGCATCACGCTGGACGGATCATTAACAAAGAATTTAAACTCTACAGGACGCTTACTACTTTGTATAATGTATAAAAAGTTTGGACGCTTTTTTTTCTTAGACACAGGAACCAGCGAAGGATTGTTTTTGGTAAATATTTTATTTAGAAACGGCGTAGAAACATTCATATCAAGACCCGCATTCAGAACTTTCGCCTGTAAAATACTATTTAGAATGTTCTTACCTGTTTTGGCCGAAATAAACGTTATAGGAAATTTGTTCAAATAATTCGTCGCGTATCCCAAATGTTTTTTATATTCCTCTATGGAAACATCCTCTACTTCGGACGCCAGATCCCATTTGTTAACAAGAACAATACACGCTTTACCGTTTTTCTCTATAGTATCCAGTATTCCGAGATCATCACGGGTTATACCTTCCGCGGCATCTAAAAGAAGTAAAACAACATCCGCCCTGGTTATCGCCTCTTTAGATCTCATCATACTGTAAAAATCAACCGGTGTTTTGACCTTTCTACGATGTCTTATTCCTGCCGTATCTATCAAAGTATACTTCGCGTCCTCATAACTAAAATAGGTATCTATGGAATCCCGCGTTGTCCCGGGAATATCGCTTACTATTACTCTGTTACTTTTAAGCAAATTATTAACAAAAGAGGACTTCCCGACATTAGGCCGTCCTACAACGGCTATTTTCATATTCTCAGACGCTTGATCTTCGTCAGAACTTATCTCTTCCCGCTCCACCAGCTTCTCGATCTCTTCCTTAACACGCTTCTTAAGTTTCCTTATTCCTCTTCTATGAACACAAGATATACTTTCAGGGTGTCCAAACCCTAATTTGTAAAACTCAATCGCCTCATTACTAAGCTTATCACTATCGGCTTTATTAGCCACCAGAACCACAGGTTTACTGAACTTACGCAGAAGATGCGCTACTTCTTCGTCCATAGGAGATACCCCCGCGATAGTATCTACCAACATCAATACAATTGATGATTCCTCCATAGCCTGATATATCTGATCCTTCACGTCACCATGAAGAATATCTATATTTTTTGAGAGATATCCTCCGGTATCAACAAGTTTCACATTAAGCCCGCTTATTCTTATAAGAGTTTCTATACGATCACGTGTGGTCCCCGATTGACCGACAACCACGGCACGCCGCTCTCCCATAAGCAGATTAAATAAAGAGGACTTCCCGACATTCGGCCGTCCTACAATACATATTGACGATATGTTTTTATGTTTTTCCATTAATATGACGTGAAGCTATCCTTATATAGTCCAAACCGGATATAACAGTAACTACTACCGTTATATTCCAGATCCAGCTCGAATAAACAAATTTTAAGAGTACAACAATGATAGTAAGCATTTGAAAAAAAGTTGTTATCTTCCCCATGATTGTAGGTTTTATCTCAATATTGTCCGTTAAAAAATACATGATAACTACACCCAAAAGTATAATTACGTCCCGAGAGATCACTACTACGGGCACATAAATCGGCATTTTTAAATAGGCCGGAAGACCTGTGACCAGACTAAAACAGATAAAAGCGCTGCCTATAAGCATCTTATCCGCTACGGGATCCATTATCGTGCCGAACCTTGTCTGTTCTTTTCTACTGCGGGCTAAATAACCGTCCAAAGCGTCTGTTATCGCGGCTATAACAAATATTAAAAGCGCGATATTAAGCTTTTGATAAAAGACCATAGCGATAAAAACAGGTGTAAGTATTACCCTTAAAACAGTTAATCTATTCGCCCAATTCATGCGGTATCGCCCCCTACGTCTCCTGTCGGATTACTTAGCAGCCTCATTCTTCCTATCGGCCAATGGATCACAAACGCTTTGCCTACTAGATTATTGCTCGGAACAAATCCCCAATATCTTGAATCCATTGAATTTTCGCTATTATCTCCCAGAACAAAAAACTTTCCTTCAGGAACAGTAACGCCCCCGTTCTTGGACCCATAATCACCACGGTTATAATAAAAAAATCTATTAAAAGGCGTGCCGATCACACTTTCTTCATTGACGAAAAGTTCTCCGTTTTTTATCTGAACGGTTTCTCCCTCGCCGGCAATAAATCTTTTTACAAGATATTTATTTTTTTCCACCGGTGAGCGGAAAACAACTATATCCCCTATCCTGGGAGCCTTCCACTCAGGAACCCATATATCAGTAAACGGTACATGTGTACCATAAATAAACTTGCTGACAAATATCCTGTCCCCCGGTTTTAAAGTAGGATACATAGAGTTAGACGGTATTTTAAACGGCTGAACGACAAAAGTCCTTATGATCACCGCGAGTATCGCCGCTACCATTATGGGTTTTACCCATTCGATCCACAAATAATTCCATGTTTTTTTATCAATTTTCATGCTACCCTCATCGCTTTTAGAAACGCTTCTTTCGGGACGTCAACTTTTCCGATACGACGCATTTTTTTCTTACCTTCCTTCTGCTTATCCCATAATTTGCGTTTTCTGGTTATATCTCCCCCATAACATTTACCTGTCACATGCTTTTTAAAAGCGGAGATGTTCTCACGCGCTATGATATCCCCTCCAACAGCTGCCTGTACCGCTATCTTGAACATATGTTTAGGGATCGTTCCTTTAAGTTTCTCGACAAGATCCTTTCCTCTCTTCCGGGCCTTGTCCCTATGCACTATGCACGATAACGCGTCACACGAAACATCGTTTATCAAAATATCTAATTTAACAATATCAGATTTTCTGTACCCTGTAAGTTCATAATCCAAAGAACCGTATCCTTGAGTTGAAGATTTTATCTTGTCGTAAAAATCCACAATAATTTCCGCAAGCGGGATATTATAGGTTAATTGCACTTTTCGTGTATCAAGATACTTAGTACTGATAAATTCACCTCTTTTCATTTCGCATATTTTCATTATCGCGCCAATAGATTCCGACGGCGCGAAAACATAACATTTCACGAACGGTTCTTCTACATACTCTATACGTTCTTTATCCGGATATTTGGTAGGATTATCTACTTCTATTAATTCTCCATGA
>JAGLIU010000100.1 GCA_023142805.1 Candidatus Omnitrophota bacterium
AGCAAAAGTACCGTTTCTTAATACAAAAGAAAAGTTCAAGATCGGGAAAGCCGTTGTTTTAACGGAGGGGGGGGATATTACCATAGTAGCCAGCGGACATCTTGTTTCAAAAGCATTGGATGCCGCGTATGAACTAAAAAATAAAAACATTCAGGCCAGGGTTATTAATTTGCATACACCCAAACCGATCGATCGTGAAACAGTAATAAAAGCGGCGAGGGAAACCGGTGCCGTACTTACGGTGGAAGAACATTCAGTTTTTGGTGGTGTAGGAAGCGCCGTCGCGGAGGTTTTAGTGGAAGAATGTCCTGTGCCCATGAAAATGATGGGGATACGAGACGAATTCGGTAGAAGTGGATCTCCTGATGAACTGTTTGAATATTTCGGATTAACTACAGCTGATATTGTCAAAGAAACAGAGATATTGATCAAAAGAAAAAAATAGAAAAGTAGGTTGCGGTACGCGGAGCACTCGAGATGTCAAATACTGCGTATTTAACACTTTACACCAAATACCAAAGACTAAACACTGGATATCAAATACTAAATGCTGATCTTTAAATCTCCCGCCAAACTTAATCTTTATCTTAAAGTTCTTTGCCGTAGAGAGGATGGATACCATCAAATAGACACATTATTTGAGAGGATTGATCTTGCGGATCATATTTTTATAGAATTAGGAACTAACGAGATAGTCATAACCTGTGACGATCCTAATGTTCCTACGGATGAAAACAGTTTATTGCATAATACCGTTCGGGAGTTTAACAAGTGGTCGGGACAGGATTTAAAGGTTCGGATACATGTAAAAAAACGAATCCCTGTCGCGGCCGGGTTAGGAGGAGGGTCGAGTAACGCGGCAACTGTTCTTAAGGGATTGAACGACTTGAGCGAAAAACCTTTAAAAAAAGAAGAACTTATAGCGATAGGAAGGAATTTGGGATCGGATATTCCGTTTTTTATTAATAATTATCGATTTGGAGTAGGGAGAGAAAGAGGAGATAAAGTAGAGAAGGTTACAACGGACATGGAATTATGGCATATTTTAATAAAACCACCGTTTCCGGTCGCTACAAAGGATATATACGACAGTTTATCCGCTTTCAGCTTGACAAAAGATATAGGCATTGATAAAATGGTCAACGCTTTTTTAAAGGGGGATAACAGTAGAAATCTGGCAGAAAATCTTTGTAACGATTTACAGCCAATAGTATTACGTAAATTTCCTGTTTTAAATGAGGTTATATCGGAAATTAAAAAAGCAGGAGCTATGGGTGTGCTTTTATCCGGTAGCGGGTCTACAGTTTTCGGGATTTTTGATAAAGACTGTGTAGAAGAAGCGAAAAATAAATTAAGCCTGATCTTCCCGGCCGAAAAAGACTGGGAAATATATACAGCGAAGACGTGTTAGTTTTTTGTTTGCGGGTTAAAAGAAGGCAATACGCATTTTTTGTCTGTTTTTGTCCGTGGGCAACGTCAACCGGAGGCTGATTCGCCTTTGGTGAAAGCAACGAACCCAAAAAAAGGAGACGGAGATGAAGATTACGGAAGTCAGGATTTTCTCTACTGAAAGCAGGGATGGCAAACTGAAAGCTTTTGCTACAATGACATTTGACGATTGGTTTGTAGTAAGAAATGTAAAAGTTATTCAGGGAAGTAATGGTCTTTTTGTTGCCATGCCGTCAAGAAAAGCTGTAAGCAGTTGTTCTAAGTGTCAATTTAAGAACGCGATCGGCAGTAAGTATTGTAATCATTGTGGCGCTCCGATAAAAGAAACGTATAACACAAGAGAAGCCGGGCATCATGATTCACAAGCGGAACATATGGATATAGCGCATCCGATCACACAAGAGTGCCGGGTGTATATACAAGATATGATATTAGAAGCTTATAACAAAGAACAAGGAGGACAAGCCAAAGTTCAGGAGAAGGATGTCCCGAAAGAAAGCAAGGAACAGGAAAAAACCGAAGATGTTCCTGCTCCGGAGCCGGAGAAAAAAGAAGAAGCTAAAGAGGAAGTTAAAGAGGAAGCTAAAGAAGAAACTAAAGAAGAGGTAAAAGAAGAAGTTAAGGAAGAAGCTGAAGAGAAGCCTTCCAGTATAGAGGCTCCGAACATGGATTCTATCCAAGATATAGAATTATAAAGCAGATGGCGGGTAGTGTAATGGTAGCACCGCAGCTTTTGGAGCTGCTTGTCAAGGTTCGAACCCTTGCCCGCCAGCCAAAAAATATAGCCGCGGTAGCGGTTAGATTATTTGGCTGCCCAAAAGGGAGAAGGCGAAATAAAATAAAGGAAGAACGCCGAACCGCGTTCTTCGCCGAAAGGCGAAGGTTGATGCCGGGAAGGGCGTAAAAGGATCCGAGGAGAAAGAGGATCCTAGCCCTGGACGGCCTTGCCCGCCAGCCAAAAAATATAGCCGCGGTAGCGGTTAGATTATTTGGCTGCCCAAAAGGGCTAAAGGGTCAAGGGCCGAAAGTAGGAAGGCACTCAATACTGTCATTCCGAGTGAAGTGAGGAGCGGTAGCGAGGAACGAAATCGAGGAATCTGGAGTACAAAGGAAGAAGAAAGAGATTTTTCCACTCCTCTGCTTCGCTAAAGCTTCGCAGAAGTCGGTCGAGATGACCTGTAGGGTTGATAGGGTTTGGAGTTTTAAGGAAAAGAAAAAAGATTATGAGTAAAATTACGGCAATTGTGCTTGCGGCGGGATTAGGCACCAGGATGAAAACGAATCTACCGAAAGTGTTACATGAAGTAGGTTCCAGGACGATCTTTGATAGAATAATCTTAAATATTAAAGCAACGGGGATAGATGAGATAATAGCTGTTGTAGGGTATAAGTCGGAAGAAATAGAGAAGCTTTATAGCGGGGATATAACATTTGTGAAACAAACGGAGCTTCTAGGTAGTGGAGACGCTCTAAAGCGCGCCATAAAGGCATTGGGTGGGGAGAGTGAAAATTTACTGGTAACATGCGGAGACACTCCTTTAATAAAAAGCGAAACATTTAAACGTATTCTTGAGACTCATAAGAAAGAAAAAGCCGCATGCACGGTGTTAACAAGTATTGTGGATGATCCGTTTTCTTACGGAAGGATAATTCGTAATGATGAGGGAGAGATCGAGAGAATAACAGAAGAAAAAGATCTTACGGAAAATGAAAAAAAGATCACGGAAATTAACACAGGTACGTATTGTTTTAGAAGAGAAGACGCGGAAAAGTTTATATCCGAGATACAGATCAACGAAAAGAAAAAGGAATTCTATCTTACGGATATAATCGACATTTTAAAGAAGGAAGAAAAAAAAGTTGTTTCAGAAGCCTGTTCTAAGGGAGAAGAATTAGGAGTGAATTCCAGGAAAGATCTGGCAAACGCGAATAAGGTGATAAATAATATGAGCCTCGAGAAAATTATGGAGTCAGGTGTTACAATAATAGATCCTGATACTACACGTATAGATGAAAGCGCTGTAATAGGAAAAGATACGGTGATTTTTTCTAATACAGTTATAGAAAAAAATGTTACTGTAGGGGGGAACTGCAAGATAGGGCCGTTTGCCCGATTACGCCCGGGTACGAAAATAGACGAAAATGTAGAGATCGGGAATTTCGTGGAGATCAATAGATCCGTTATCGGAAACGGAACAAGAATAAAGCATCATACGTATCTTGGGGATACGATCGTAGGAAAAAACGCGAATATAGGCGCGGGAACGATTACCGCGAACTATGACGGTAAAGAAAAACACCGTACCAAGATAGAAGACGGAGCGTTTATAGGTGTAGGGGCGATCTTGATCGCGCCTGTTACGATAGAAAAAAACGCGCAGGTCGGAGCGGGTAGTGTTATAACTAAAAATAAGGTAGTTCCAAAAGGTGAGACATGGGCAGGTGTCCCTGCGAGATCTATTGTAGAACTACGTTCAGAAAAGGGAACAAAGGGGAAATAATATGGATAAACTAACGGTCTTTACCGGAACCGCTAATACTAAACTGGCAGAGGGTATTTGTAAGAGTTTAAAAGTGTCTTTAGGAAAAAGTATTGTAACACATTTTTGCGACGGAGAGACGCGCGTAAAAATAGAAGAAAACGTAAGAGGTAAAGATGTTTTTGTAGTGCAGTCTACTTGTTCTCCCGCGAACGAAAATCTTATGGAGTTGTTGATAATGGTAGATGCTTTAAAAAGATCTTCGGCTAGAAGGATCACAGCGGTACTTCCTTATTTTGGTTATGCCAGGCAGGACAGAAAAGATCAGCCCAGGGTACCGATAACAGCTAAATTGGTAGCGAATCTTTTAACTCGCGCGGGAGCGGATAGGGTAATAACAACAGACCTTCACGCGGATCAGATACAAGGTTTTTTCGATATACCGGTAGATCATTTATACGCTGTACGCGTTTTTACAGAGTATTTCAAAAAGAAAAACATGGAAGATATAGCGATCGTCTCTCCTGATGTCGGCGGGATAAAAATGGCGAGGGCGTACGCTAAAAGATTCGGGGCGTCACTTGCTATAGTGGATAAAAGACGGATAAATGATGTTGAAGCGGAAGTCATGCACATTATGGGGGATGTAAAAGGGAAGAATGTTATTCTTGTTGATGATATTATCGCGACGGCAGGAAGTTTGACAGAAGCGGCGCTTGCGCTAAAAAAGAACGGGGCCAAAGATATTTACGCGGCTATTACGCATCCGGTGCTTTGTGGACCCGCGATAGAGCGATTAGAGAGATCAGAGATCAAGGAATTGGTGGTTACGGACACCATCCCGTTAGGGGAAAGCGAGAGTTGCGAAAAGATCACGCAATTGTCGGTATCTTCGCTCTTGGGCGAGGCAATAAGGCGCATACATAGCGAAGAATCTATCAGCGCGTTATTTGAATAAACAAGTTGGGGATCAAAAGACACAAAACAATAACGAAGGGGTGATTTAAGTGGAAAAGATAATACTTAACGCGGAAGCTAGGACAGACTTAGGTAAAGGTAACAGCAAACATCTGAGAAAAGAGGGAAAAGTGCCGGGAGTTGTGTACAAAGAGGGCAAGATCGGAATAAACGTACAGCTTGTGGACAGGGATTTGTGGAAAGTTCTTCATACCGAAGCGGGGGAAAACGCTGTTATAACAATGAACATAACAAGCGGCGGGAAAAGCGCGGAAAAAACCGTTATACTTCAGGAAGCGCAGCGTGATCCGCTCAATGAAAAGTTATTGCATGTTGATTTCCATGAGATCTCGTTGAAAGAGAAACTTAAGGTTAAGGTGCCTGTAACAATTAAGGGTGAGGCTCCCGGAGTAACCGAAGATAAAGGGATATTGACCCAGATCGAATGGGAATTGGAAGTGGAATGTTTGCCTACAGCTATTCCTGAACATATAGAGGTGCAGGTTGATGATCTTCGTATAGGAGATTCTATTCATGTTAAAGATATTAAAGTTTTGGAAGGAATTAGTATTCTTGCTCCGGAAGATCAGGTAGTTGTTTCTGTCAGTGCTCCGCAGGCTGAGGAACCGGAAGAAACAGAAGAAGAGGTTGAAGGCGAAGGTGACGAACCCAAGGTGATCAAGAAAGGTAAGCAGGAAGAAGGGGACGCCGAAGGCGGAGAAGCAGCCCCGTCCGAAACGGCGGAATGAACAGAAAGAAGTTAGCGTTTTTATTATGAAAATAATTGTTGGATTAGGAAATCCTGGGTTTAGATATAAGAAGACGAGACATAACGTGGGATTTTCCGTTATTACGGCAATTTCCAAAAAGTACAAGATCAGAATAAAGAAAAAAGGATTTTCCGGGAACTACGGTATCGGTAGGATAAATGGTTGGGAAGTTTTGCTCTTTGAACCTATGACATATATGAATTTATCGGGGCAGGCGGTTAACGCGGTTTGTTCCTCTAAACTGGGAGATAAAAAAGATCTTCTCATAATAAGCGATGATATAAATCTGCCTTTGGGGACGCTTAGACTGAGAGAAAAAGGATCCGCGGGCGGGCATAACGGTCTTAAGTCAATTATAGGTAGTATCGGCGAAGATTTTTGCAGATTAAGAATAGGCGTGGCCGCGGAAAATATGCCTGTTGAAGACATGGTTTCTTTTGTTTTATCCAGATTTTCTCGAAAAGAATTTTCGGTAATAAACGATTCGATAGAAAAAACAGTAGAATGTGTGGATATGTGGGTTGAACAGGGGATAAAAGAGGTAATGGGCAGATATAATTAGGAGTATATACTACACAACACTAAACATCTTGAAAGTCTCAAGAATGTGTGTTATTATCTAACAACGTAACAACGAAAATTAGGAAACTGGTGGTAAAATATGGAAAAATCAAGATCATACTCGGGATTATTTATAATAAGTCCTGAGAAACAGGAAGAGTTGAGCAGTATAACTGATGGTATTAAAAATGTTATCAGTGAAAATTCCGGAAATGTTGTAAATGAAAACATGATGGGTAAAAGATCCCTCGCGTATCCTATAAATAACAAGGAAGAAGGGGTTTATTATGATCTAACATTTACCGCGTTGCCCGGATCGATCTCCAAAATTCTGAAGTTATTTCGCATAAATACGGATATACTCAGAACTTTGATCGATAAAGCGGAGTAAGGTTAGTAGCGGGAATAGAAGTGGGCAGGTAAAATAAAGAGAGAAATCCAAAAGGAGTTGTTATGGCTGCTAGCATGAATAAAGTATTTTTAATGGGGAATTTAACCCGTGATCCTGAGTTAAGGTACGTTCCGTCGGGATCCGCTGTAGCCAATTTTTCTGTCGCGGTTAACAGAACGTACAAAGATACTGCCGGAGAAAAGAAAGAAGACGTATCTTTTATCAGGGTAGTGGTTTGGGGAAAAATGGCCGAGATATGCGGAGAATATTTAGTAAAAGGCCGTCCCGTGCTGGTTGAGGGAAGGTTAAAATCCCGTAGTTGGGAAGGTCCGGACGGACAGAAAAGAAGCGCGTTAGATGTTGTTGCGACAAATGTACAGTTTTTAGGGGCTAAAAATAAAACACAAGAGAATGGCGGGAACTTTGAAGGTGATAAGGTGGCTTCGATAGATGTAGATCAAGAAGTCTCAGGAGAAATCCCGTTCTAGTTTAGAGGAGAAGAAAAACGTGAAAAAGAAAACGGAAACAAGAGAGCGTAAAGTTTTTAAGAAAAAACCATGCAAATTGTGCAGGGACAAGGTAACCTCCATAGATTATAAAAATACGAACCTTTTGAGCAGATTCATCTCAGAAAAGGGGCGGATAATAACTTCCAGGATAACCGGAAACTGCGCGAAACATCAAAGGATGGTCGCGAAGGGTATAAAGAAGGCGAGATTGGCCGCGCTTTTACCGTTTGTAAAAATTAAAGAAGGCTTACAGAGAAGAAGGCCAAGGAGAGAGTCGTGAAAGTAATTGTAATAAAAGATACAGTGAATTTTGGTGAGATCGGGGATGAAAGGATAGTAAAAGACGGATATGCCCGAAACTATCTTATTCCGAACGGAATAGCGGTAAAGGCCACCAAAGGGGCTCTTACCCTCTTGGAACAAAAGAAGAAAGAAAAAGAGCGTAAAGAACAAAAAATAAAAGAAGAATGTGACATACTAGCCGAAAAGATAGCCGCGGTTTCATGTACAATATCAATGGAGGCGGGCGAGGAGGATAAACTTTTCGGGGCCGTTACATCAGAAAAGATAGCGGAATGTTTGCTTGAGGAGGGCATAGAAGTAGACAAAAAGAAAATAATCTTGGAAGATCCGATAAAAAGTTTAGGTGTATTCAATGTAGAAATACAGCTTCACCCCGGAGTTAAAGCTCAAGCAAGGGTCTGGGTTGTAAAAAAATAAGATAAAACCTTTCGGTTATTGTAAACATGATTCCAAAAACCCTTATCGAAAAAGTGCCTCCACAGAACAATGAAGCAGAAGCCGCGGTTCTCGGGTCGATGCTAATAGACAAAAATGCCATTTCTCATGCTGTGGAAGGTTTGAATCATGACGCGTTTTATTCCGACGCTAACAAAGAGATATTCGAGGCGATCGTTACATTATATGACAATAATGAAGCCGTAGATATTGTTACTCTTATAGAACAGTTAAAGAAAAAAAATGTTTTGGATAAAACCGGAGGGCCGGCGTACATAACAGAGTTGGCTAATACCATTCCCACCGCTGCCAATATCGGACATTATACTAAAATAGTCAGGGAAAAACATCTTCTTAGAAGATTGATAAATACCGCTACTCAGATCGTGAC
>JAGLIU010000101.1 GCA_023142805.1 Candidatus Omnitrophota bacterium
GTTCCGATAACTACATCAATATTGCCCGATCTAAGCTCAGCTAATATTTTTTTCTGCTCACCTTGAGTACGAAAACGATTCAGCATTTCTATATTAACCGGAAACTCTTTAAACCTGTCTGTAAACGTTTTTGCGTGTTGTTCCGCTAAAATTGTCGTTGGAACAAGAAACGCTACCTGTTTTCCGCACATCACAGCTTTAAAAGCCGCCCTCAACGCGACTTCCGTCTTCCCATATCCAACATCCCCGCACAAAAGCCTGTCCATGGGCCGCCTTCTCTCCATATCGATCTTGACATCTTTTGTAGCCCGCAATTGATCCGGAGTCTCCTTATAAGGAAACGCGTTTTCTACCACTTTCTGCCAATCAGTATCCCCGGCAAATGAAAATCCTACCGTATTTTCTCTTCGCGCCTGTACCTCTAAAAAATCCTTGGCCATTTTCGCGGCACCGGTAGAAGCGCGTTTTTTCGCGATAGCCCATCTTTTACCCTTTAAATCATTTAATTCCGGACATTTTCTGTGAAATGAAACATATCGTTGGATCTTCTGGAGATCTTTGTGTCCGACAAAAAGTTTGTCACCTCCGGCATATTCTAAAACAAAAAAATCTTTCGGGACACCTTTCTTTTCAAGACGCTGTATTCCCAGGTATTTACCTATTCCATAGTCAAGATGAACAACAAAATCTCCCGGCTCAATATCCACAAAGGAATTAATCGGCTGTTCCGCCCCCTCAACAAGGCTCTTTCTTGCTTTGCGGCGCCTCAATGTCCCCACGGGGAGAACAATCACGCCATTATGCCTGTCTATCGTCTTAAACGTCCCTAGATCAACACTTTTTATAGATCTTACGATCCCCTCTGAAAGATCTACGCGAACAGGATATTCGAAAGTTATAGGATACACAATAAGAAGTTCTCCGATGTACGAATAGTCCCCCCCCATTGAAACCTTACGGCACCGGTTATATCCATAATTATCTAGCAAAGAGAGAGTTCCGTTTATATCGATCTTCTCTTTAATATAGAATTTAATGGATCCAAATGTTTCCATGAAAGTTACCAGTGTACTTTGGGTCAGAAGACGTGGGTCTTAGTGAGAATAGCTTATGCCCCACAATTAATGAACTCTTATGTTTCGTTACATTCTTTCCGGTAAAGTGATATTAAGCAACCCTAAGCCGTTTGAAAGGACTATACGTGTACATTCCACTAAAAATAGCCGGGTTTTTGAAAGTACCGGATCGTCTGAAATAACCCGGCATTCTGTATAAAAAGAATGAAAACAACGCGCCAGATCATTCAGATACGCTATTAACCTGTTAGGTTCTAATGCTTCAGCGCTTGCTTTTACCGCGAACGGAAATTCTGAAAGCTTACGAATAAGTCTCATTTCTTCTTTTGAAGACAATTTTTTTACGTCTTTTCGAACGAACATAAGCTTTATCCTGTTCTTTCGACTGTATTTTTTGATACTACAGATCCTCGCGTGGGCATATTGAATATAAAAAACCGGATTATCCGAAGATTCTCGTTTCGCTAATTCTATATCAAAATCAAGATGGCTATCCAGTCTACGGGAAAGAAAAAAGAAACGTGTTACATCTTTCCCCAGCTCCTCTATAAGCTCTCTCAAGCTTACAAACTCGCCTCGGCGTGTCGACATGGAGACGGTCTCTCCTCCGCGCAAGAGAGTAACAAGCTGCACGATCAATATATCCAAACTACTTTTATCTTTCCCCAAAGCTTGAATCGCGGCTTTCATCCTCTTAATGTACCCATGGTGATCAGGCCCTAAAAAATCTACTAAGTGAGTATATCCCCTTTTATACTTATCAAGATGATATGCTATATCCGGCGCCAGATAGGTATATGCTCCGTCGCTTTTAACCACAACTCTATCTTTATCATCTCCAAACTTGGTCGACGCGAACCATTTGGCACCCTCATTCTCATATATATATCCCGCTTCATCAAGCGCGTTCAGGACAGCTTCAACTTTGTTTTCCCGCTCTATCTCAGTTTGAGGGGTCCAAACATCAAATTTTACGCCAAAATCCAAGAGATCATCCTCTATCAGTTTCATTATATAGTTTACGGCGTATTCCCGAAAAAAATCATATGTTTTCTCGTCAAGCAGACTGTCTCCCCTGATCTTCTTTATTCCCTCGGCTATATCAGTTACATAACCTCCCTGATACCCGTCTTCCGGCATACTTTCATTCTTCCCAAACAGGTTTTGATATCGTATTTTTACGGATTTCCCCAAAAGATCTATCTGACGACCCGTATTATTGAGATAATATTCATTCGTCACTTTAACCCCGGAAAATCTAAGAATACGAGAAAGAGCATCGCCAATAGCGGCCTGCCTTCCATGGGCAATGGTCAAAGGCCCTGTAGGATTCGCGCTTACAAATTCCAGATTCACATGCTTGTTACTGTCTTTTTCCGCTCGTCCGAAACTGTCTTTTTGGGAGTTGATCAAGAAAAGAACCCGATGATAATATTTTACCGCCAGCTTAAAATTTATAAATCCGCCCTTTAATTCGACGTCTTTTATATAATCCGCGACAATGGTCCCCTTCATCGCGTTCTTAAAAACAGAAACTATATCTTCGCCTAATTTCTGCGGGGCACACTTCGCGACTGACGCTAAACGCATAGCTATATTTGAATATAAATCTCCATGAGACGCGTCCTTCGTTACTTGAATGGTCACATCCATATTCTCAGGAAAAGAGATATCCGGCAGGTTACTATCAAAATATTCTTTACAAGAACTTCTAAGTCTATCTTCTATTTTTTTTGAGATGTCTTTGTTAAGCATTTGTCATTAAACTGTTTTTTTGGGGCATCTGACCAAAGCCGTTCAAGCCCGTAGAATTCTCTGATCTCTTTGTAAAAAACGTGGACCACAACATCTTCGTAATCCAATAAAGTCCAATAGGGATTTTGTTTTCCCTCTACATGTAGAGGGTTAACCTTCTCCCGGGATAACTCTTTCTGTATCGCCTTAGATATTGAATTTACTCTACGGGAAGAACTTGCCGACACAAGAACAAACCAATCGCAAACCATGGAGATATGCCTCATATCCATCAAAACGATATCTTCGCCTTTTCTCTCAGACGCAAGCTCCGCGATCAATTTTGCTTTGTCTACTGCTTTTGTTTTCACTTATAGAAGCTCTGTAGATTATAATTACTTACCAAGAATCCTATACATACCGGTGCCGCAATCAGGGCAACAGCCTTTCATAGCTTTTCTGCCGTTTTTCATAGTAACTTCTTTAGCATCTTTCATTTCCTTCTTTGCTTTACATTTAACACAATATCCCTCTACCATGAATATCCCCCTTTTTAAATATTAGTATTATAATAACTGTGACAAGTCTATCATGTAAAATGTTAAATGTCAAAATTCAAGACCAAAAAACACCGCTGATACGATATCCTGTCCGGAGCGATCCGAAACACTAAACAGAACCTTTTCCAAAAAAGATCACTTATACAACCCTTTATCTCTTATAACCCGAACAACTGAACCGGGCACAAGGTGATCTATAGGACGACACTCCGCGATCCGTTCTCTTATTTCCGTAGAAGAGATATCGATTGCCGGAATCTCGACAAACTGGATCTCATCTTTGACCTCACATTTTTCCTTCCACCCTGAACGCGTAACTATAACAAAATTAACAAGTTCCAATATTTTTTCTATATTTTTCCATTCTGTAATGGTCCCTGCCCAGTCCGCCCCCGCAAGAAAGTACAACTCATCATTTCCCGATCTCTGTTTAAAGTACTCTACAGTATTTATAGTATATGAGATATCTTTTGAGTCTATCTCGTATG
>JAGLIU010000102.1 GCA_023142805.1 Candidatus Omnitrophota bacterium
AAATACCTGTCAGTAACATTACGCAAAAGATTTTCAAGCGGCCGTAATAAAAGAACAACGATCGCGACAGATGGTATCATCGCTATCCATCGGTTTTGAACTACATTTTCAAAAAGAACAGATCCCAAATACGCGAACCCCGCAAACACACCATAAGAAACAGCAAAAAGCCCGGCAAAAACAAGAGTTTTCTTAATTATAACTTCTATATCCATAAGTTGGTGCCTCAAAATTGCGTAGGTAATGACCAAATTTGAAAGAACAACAAAAATATCCGCAAAGGGCCACACTTTGAAATTATACACAAACAGATAATATGATGCTCCCGCAACATACATAACAATAGTAGCTGACAAAATATATTTTAGCTGTATCCTTTGATTCTCTTTTTTTGTCTTTCTTATTTTTCTAGCTAAGTCAAAAAATCCCATGAAACCGTTTAAAAATAAATATCCGACAAAAAAATGATAATAAATACCTGCACTATGAAATGGAATAAAAAAGTGATTGTAATCAACAACTCCCAATAAAAGATTTGATCCAAAATTGCAAAAAGTTAATGCCAGTGCCCCAATTCCACTAAAAAGAATATAAACCTTGTAAATCCTAGGTTTTCTATTTTCACCAATACCAAAAATCCATAGAATAAAGAAAAATGAAGAATATATTCCTCCCAAATGAAAAAAACGAGCTATCCGCAAAATCTGTTCATTGTAGGGACTTACGCTTATCAAAAATGAAGCTAGACACCATATACCCATACACAACAAAACTACAACATAGTATCTATGTGAGCTGTTTGCTTTTGTGTTTCTATACACAAAGACACTCAATGCACAAGAAACTAAAAAACTTAATAATGTTGTGGCAGAATACCACGTAAAACATATGTAATCAAACATTCTCATAGCATTAACTTTTTCGCTGTGGCTTTACCCGAATAGATCACCATGGGTATGCCCCCCTGCCCCCCTGGACTGGTAACCCAATGACCACAATGATACAAATTAGCAACATTTCCAACCAAACCAATACTATTACTTTCTACCTGCTCCGGAGTAGAGGCCCATCCACTTATGGAACCACCACTGTTAAACGTGTACTTATTGAAAAAATCAGGAGTGTTTATCCAAATAGAAGAAATATTATCGGATATTTCCGGAAGAATCTGCTTTGCTTGTTTTATCAAACTCTCGGCCAACTTATTTTTATCTTTTTCCCATTCTGTCCCATCTTTGTATGAAGCCAATACTAGTAAGCTAATAACATCTGTTTCATCCTCATTTTTTTCAAGATAGGGGAAACCCATTACAATATATTTTCTCTTGGTAAAGACATCACTCTTTCTCACATCCTTATATATTGTTTCAATATCATAAGAATCTAAAAACCAAAAAGTTGAACATTTTATAATACTGTTTTTTATAGGTTTAGTTAGCCCCAAATGGACCACGAAAAAAGAAGGAGAGGGAACAAGCGAATGTATTGTTTCAAGAAAACTTTCATCTAAATTTTCTTCACCTATAAGCTTAGTGTAAGTATGAACAGCATCACAATTTGAAACAATACAATTACCATTAATAAATTTTTCGTTCCTTGTTATAACTCCTTTAGCTTTGTTATTTTTTATCAGAATTTTTTTGACCTCGCTCTGAAAAACTATTTCCCCTCCTAAATCCTGATATTTATCCGCTAAAACATCGGAAAACTTTTGTGTTCCCTCACTGGGATAATATCCACCATCGAAAATGTGTTCTCTATACAAAATGACCGCAGTAAGAGCAGCCGTACTAACCGGGGATAACCCTAAATTCCCAACTAACACTCCTAAAATAGTTTTTAATTTATGATTTTTTAAAAATTTGTCTAAAATTTGTTGAAAAGTTTTCCCCTTCAATTGCGAATAGAGATACATAAAGTTCTTCTCTGTTATCAAAGTAAAAAGACCATCTATGTTTTTTCTCTCTTCAGGGAAAATTTCCTGCAAAGAACTTATTGTTTTGGATACATTATTGCCAAAGTTAACAGTGTATTCAGGCGTTTTTATAATGTTGCTCAAACTTTTTTGTTTAAAGATCAGTTTAGATTCTAGCTCTAATTCTCGAATTAATTTTCCTATCTGTCCTTCTTTACGACAACTTCCAAATGAATGCGGTCCCACATCAAAAGAGTGGTGATTTACCTTAAAAGAAGAACAATATCCTCCAGGCTTATTTAATCTCTCCAGTATAATACTGCTAATTCCTTGTTTTTCTAAATAACACCCACAGACTAACCCTCCGATTCCCGCACCAATAATTATAACATCATACTTACTCTTCATGGTTTTCTCCCTAAGACCAGACAAGCATTATTCCCACCAAACGCGAATGAATTATTTAATGCTACTTCTATATCTTTCCTTCGCGCGACATTCGCAACACAGTCAATATCACACTCAGGATCATGTGTTTCATAGTTTATAGTCGGGGGTATGATGCCTTCGTTTATCGACAGACAACATGAGATTGCTTCAATCGCACTTGCCGCGCCCATAGTATGTCCCAACATTGATTTTATCGAATTAACCGCTACCTCTTTTGTCCTCTCCCCAAAAACCTTTTTTATCGCTTCACATTCCGCTTTATCATTTGCGAAAGTTCCTGTACCATGCGCACAGATGTAATCCACATCCTCTTTTTTAATTCCACTATTTTTTATGGCCTTTTTCATGACCTTTGTTATTCCCTCAACACCCGGAACTGCCATATGATACGCGTCGCAACTTAAACCGTAACCCAAAACTTCCGCGTAAATCTTAGCGCCGCGTTTTTTCGCGTGTTCGAAGTCTTCCAGAATTAGAATACCCGCGCCTTCTCCAACCATCATGCCTTTTCTATTTTTATCAAACGGTTGACATTTTTCCGGCGCGATAGCTATAAGACGCGTAAACCCCGCAAGATTTGTACGTGCTATAGGATCCGCACCGCCTACTATCATCGTATCATATTTACTCTGCCGTATTAGATCATACGCAAAACTGATCGAGTAATTTCCTGCCGCACAAGCCGTTGAAACAACAAAATCTAATCCGCGCAAACCCAAATGATAACTTATATTATTTGCTAAGTTATATCCCGGATAATTCCGTATATTGGTCAACCAAACATCATCTTCACTATTTTGTATCCAATGTTTATCGATCTGTTCCAAAGACTGAGCGTCCGCTAAAGTTGTTCCTATGATCACCCCTATATTTTTGTCTTCCTCAAGATCAACATTCGCGTCTTCACAAGCAAGTTTTGTTGCGACTATGGCAAATTGTGACGCTTTTCCTATTTCCCTTTTATTGATATCCCTAAAGTAATTATTAAACTCGAATTTTTTGATTTCTCCTCCCTTACTCACGGGATAATCAGCGACATCAAATGTTTTTATTTCTTCTATTCCCGTCTTTCCTAAAGCAAGGTTTTCCCAAAAATCTTCCTTTCCGATCCCAATGGAAGAAACAACTCCGACACCTGTAACAACAACTTTTTTATTCATATCATTAACACTCTTTCTCTCTACCCCACATAATGAACAATGTCGGATAAAGCCTTCCTTTTAGATTGAACTATTTCACTATTGTCATCAATATAACCAAAAGTCAAAACTGCTGATAGTTTCTCCGATTGTTTTAGAACTTTATTAATTGTATCCTCACACACTAAGACTATCCCATACCAAGCTGCCCCAATGTTCAAGCAAGAACTATACAATAACATGTTTTCTATCGCCGCGGCCACACTTTGAATTTCATATTTCCTTCCAATCTCATCATAAAATTCTCCCAAGCGTCCGAATTTTTTCTTTACCGTTCCGTTTTCATATATCATCATAAGCAAAGGCGCTTTTCCTATATTCCTAGCACTTTCACGAACAATAATATTTAATCCGCAAAACAATTTATCCGCTTCCTTTTCCAGCAAATCTCCAATTTGTTTTATCTTCTCCCTATCGTCAATAACCACAAATTTCCACGGCTGTAAATTATGTGCCGAAGGTGCCCACCTGGCGGCATCTATAAGTTTCTCAACCACTTCACGCGGAACTTCATCATTTTTATACTTGCGAATAGTGCGTCGCTTTTTTATTACGTCTAACAAATCCACATTATTTGGCATTTACGGTCTCTTCGGTTATTTTAATTAAGTTCGATAACTTTGTTACTTTACCCAGATAATCTTCAGGAATTTGTATTTTGTATTTTTTTTCGATCGCCGCCATTATTTCGAGCGCCTGCATTGAGTCCATCTCAAAGTCTTCTACAAAATCCGCTTCAAGTTTAACCTCATCCGGTTCCATTTCAACTATTTCAGCCACAATTCCTCTAAGATCGTTCTCCAAATTTGTAATATCACATTCTCCCATATCTAGGTCCTCCTTCTTTAAAAAACATTGTTTTACGTAGTCAACCCTCCATCTATAGTTATTATTTCTCCCGTTATATAACGCGATTCTTCTGACGCTAAAAAAACGGCTGTTTTCGCGACTTCTTCCGCCTTACCGAACCTCGCGAGTGGTATTCCTTTTAAAATTTCTTCTTTGTGCTTTTCTTTTATCCCTGTCACCATATCTGTTTCAGTATATCCCGGAGCTATCGCGTTTACTCTTACGTTATACGGACCGACTTCCCTGGCTAATGCTTTCGTAAAACCTATAAGCCCCGCTTTGCTTGCTGAATAGTTTACCTGTCTCGCTATCCCTTTTATGCCCGCCACTGAGGTCAAATTAATAATATTTCCGCTTTTTTGTTTAAGTAAAGTAACTATTGCCGCTCTGGTAAAATTAAACGCACCTGTCAAGTTTGTTGATATAACATCATCCCAGTCTTCTTTTTTCATGAACATTAACGCCTTATCCCTCAATATCCCCGCGTTATTTACCACTATATCTAATCTCCCAAACTGAGCCTTAACTTCTTCTATCATTTTTTTAACAGCATCAAAATCTTGTACATCTTGCTTAAAACTCAGCACTCGCCTTCCTGCTTTTTTTATTTCTTTTTCGAACTCTTTCGCTTTGTCCTCATTTCTTAGATAACTAAAGACAATATCAGCACCCTGGGCGGCAAACTCCGTCGCGATAGCCTTACCTATACCGCGTGTCCCCCCGGTGATTATCGCTACTTTATTTGACAACAACATTCTTTTTCTTCCTTTTTATGAAACCCTGTTTATCGCAATATTCAAACAATCTTATCAAGTTCTTTTTGTCAAATTTTGGAAAAGAATTGATTCCGTCTTTCAAAACCCCGATAGTGTTTTCTATTGAAAATTCGCACTTATAATTAAAATACGGAATAAAGGGTTCGGTTATCAACCTATTCACTGGTGAATATTCTTTTTTTATATCAAAACTATCTAACGAACATAATTTTGGTCTTTTAAATCCGAAATATTCACTGGCAATTCCTACAACTTCTTCAAAAGATAAAACTGTCGGAGACACCACATTGTATGTAATATTTCTATTAGTTTCGGCAATAGATATTTTCGTTATTATTTTTGCCGTAACATCTACATTGATCATGTTAGCGCTACTATCTTTATCTGCCGGAATAACACCGAAAATTTCTTGAGAAAAAAAATTGATCGGCTGATAAAACATTTTAAAATTAGTGGTCTTACCATCACTATATCTTCCGACAATTATCCCCGGTCTAAAAACATCAATGTCTAAACCTTTATCTCTATATTTCCGGATCAATAATTCTGACTCAAATTTTCCTTGTTCATAAGTATTGTTAAACGTCTGTCCTTTATCCAGATAATCTTCTTTGAATATTCCTTCATAAGTACCCGCTACATATGCTGTGCCTATATGATTAATTTTTTTTAAATTATTTTTGCAGATCATCGCGAATTCGAGAACATTTTTTGTCCCGCCTACATTGATCTCTCTAACCTTTTCTAACGGTAAGTTTAAGCCCGTTATCGCGGCCAGGTTATATATAGTATCTACCTTCGCGCCAAGATATTCCAAAGTCTTCATATCAAGACCAAGATTTTTTTTTGTTATATCTCCTACACATACCTTAATACGCTCTATCTTCCATTCATCTAATGCCTCCGGTTGAATTGCTTCTTTTAGCACAGAGATCATACGACATTGTGCTTTTTCAATGTTTTCTCCCCTAACTAAAACATATACAATAGCATCCGAACTTGATAAAATTTCATTGATCAAGATTGATCCCAGAAATCCTGTACCACCTGTAATAAATACGTTATTCATATCTCCCCAGTATTAACGATGAATTAGACCCGGTTGGACTAAAACAATTTACTAAAATTTTATTAACTTTATTTTTTCGCGTTTTATTTACCACATAATTTAAATCACATCTTCTGTCTGCTTTTTTAAAATTTATTGTTGGAAATAATAGATCTTCCTCTAATGAAAATAACCCTGCCGCTACACTCATAGCTCCCGACGCGGAAAAAGTCTCACCAACCATGGACTTTATACTTGTTACCGGTATTTTTTTTGCTCTATCTCCGAATATCCCCTTAATTGCTCTTGTTTCCATTACATCACAGTCTAAAGTAGAATTCGCGCTTGCCAGTATATGATCTACATCCTTTGAAGAAAGCTTAGAGTCTTCCAACGCAAGCCGAATAGCTTCTAACGCGCCTTCGGCCTTGGGACTGCATATATTTTTTGATTTAGGGTCAAAAGAAGTACCGTACCCCAGTATTTCTCCGTAAATATTCGCGTTTCTATTTTTCGCGTGTTCCAACTCCTCTAGAACAAATATTCCCGCGCCTTCTCCGAACATAAAACCGTTCCGTCTTTTATCAAACGGACAGTTAAGCTCAACTCCATCTGATCTGGCCCCGGATAAGTTCCCTATTTTATGAAACCCTTTATAGGTCTGTTCACAAAGCTCTTCAACCCCACCGGTTAAAATAGTACGATATTCATAAAGATTTATCTGATTCATAGCATAAAATATAGCATCAAGACTTGAACAAAAACCTGTTGAAATAGTCGAATTAAAACCTTTTATGTTGAAACTGATTGAAATATGACTTGCCGGAGAATTTATTACCGTATTTGGAAATAACGCCGGATTAACCGCCCTCGGACCTTCTCTTAGAGCTATTTTGTCAAATTCACTTATTGACCTCACACTTCCCATTGTCGACCCTAAAGATACGCCATAAAAATCAGTATCTTCCTCGGATACGGGACATTCTAACTTCGCGTCTTCTAAGGCCAGCTTTGAAGCGCATAGAACCAATAATGTAGTTCTGTCCAAGTTACGCAATCCTTTCGGACCTAAAATAGTTTTTGGATCAAAATCCGATATTTCACCGGCTTGTTTACTCTTCAAGTTTGAAGTATCAAACAATGTAACCGGTTTCATTCCGGATCGGCCATTTTCAAGACCTTCCCAGAAGGCAACTTTTCCTATCCCCGTCGAGGCTAATACCCCTATTCCTGTTACTACTATCCGTTTATTCATAGTTATTATTTTGTATCTACTTTAAAAAATCAGAATAACGTTTAATCTCCAAATTTATCCGCCCTGCTCCTGCTTCTCTATCCACTTATCTATCGTGTCTTTTTTGAAACGCCACTTTGAACCAACCTTGAAGGCCGGGATCTTACCCTCTTGAGCATGTTTATAGATCGTAACTATCTTCATTTTTAGATAGTCGGCTACTTCACTCACTGTCAGTACTGCATTACTCATGATCTCTCCTTCAGCGCTTATTGGTATATATTATTGTTTTTTGTTGTTATAGTTTGGCGCGAACAAATACCGCTTAATGCATATTGCAAAAACTCAATAAAAAATATTACCATGTCTTCTCCAATGTTAAATGTATTTTCAATGTCAATACGTCTTTTAGACAACAAACCTTCCGGACAATAACTTCGAAAGTTTTGCCCTCACTTGTTATTTCTTGATATCTAATACAATAAACTATTCTGAAAGTGAATTTAGTGTTACTATTTGTTTTGTGTTAATAAGTATACGGACAGAAAGAGGTGAGTCAAGTTTTTGAAATGCTTTTTTTGAGTATATACTCAAAAAGGTTGCCTGCAAAATTTATGTAAGCGCTTGCACTTACTTAACTTGCTTAAACTGTTAACATTCGTAAAATAAGATTTACATAGATACCGGCTGCTAGATCGTCCAGCATTACGCCCCACCCATTGCCGTATTTTTCAAGCAATTTAAGCGGCGGGATCTTACTTATATCTATAAAACGATATAGTCCGAAACCTATGACCAGCGTCAGAGGTGTTATAGGTATAGACAAAAACGCTATAAAAATGCAGGCAAATTCATCTATTACTATATAGGAAGGGTCTTTTTCTTTTGTTTCTTCTTCTATTTTCCTTGAGGAGATGACCCCGGCTGAAAAAAGCGCGATAAATATGATGAGATATATCAGTTCGTACTTATGTAAAAGGACGCAGAGAATCAGACCCGCTAAACTACCGATCGTGCCGGGAGCTTTCGGACAATATCCCAAACCGAAAACGGTGGCTATTTGTCGAGCTATTTTTATCTTCATAGCACTTTTTTTACCATAATCCGCAAAATCTATAAATTACGCCTTATCGCCAAGCAAATATTTCCGGTTTCCGGCGATATAAGAAACTCCGCTTATAATAGTCAATACAACTGTCACTATCATCATGAAAAATATTACCTGTTTATACCAATATTCGAAAGTCGGGTTCCAAAAATAGAATGTCCTCACTCCCGCTTCCTTAATAATTATAAACACAAGTATTATCACTATAGACAGCATTTGT
>JAGLIU010000103.1 GCA_023142805.1 Candidatus Omnitrophota bacterium
ATAGGAAGGATTTTTTATGGAGCCTGTTGGGAAAATAAAAAAAAACATGGATTATAGTAAGGATCTAAAAGAGATCATAGATATCCTGAAACTGGTGTCATCTTCAGAATATAGTCGATTATTCTCTGTGGTTCCTAGAGAAAATGATTTAGGGGATATTTTAACGGATTGTATCGGGATGTTGGGTAGTAATATCGCTGATACTGTTTATTTTAAGGAAAAAGAGGATCTTCCTCAGCTAGTTCTATTGATTTGTTCAGATGAAGGGTTTCTCGGGGAGATGAACGCGCGTATTGTAAATGTCGCTATTAGAAAGTCTCGTAATAAAGAAACCAGGTTTGTTGTTATGGGAGAAAGAGGAGCAGGGCTTCTAGCTGAAGCCGGGAAAAAATATGTAAGCATACCTACTCTTGATAATGAAGTAAGGATAAAAGAAGTCAAACGAGTCGCGAATTATATAATGGGGTTATATAAAAATGAAAAAGTAGGGGCGATAAATGTGGTATATATGAAATTTAAGTCTTACACTAATCATGTGGCCGAGATGGTGAGAATAATTCCATGTGATGAGTTAGTAAGACATATATCTAAACACGAGGATAACGGGGAAGTTATTATAGCTCCCGGGGTTGAATCTGTGATGGGGTATTTAGTGAAAATGTGGCTTGAAGACAGTCTTTTTAGACTTTTTTGGTCCAGCAAGCTTTCGGAATGGGCAACAAAGGTTATAAAATTGGAGAACAGTTCTGATGAGTTGAAGAATATAACAGAACGGTTAAAGTTCAAATATTTTAAAGCTATTCACGCTAAAAGCGATAAGGTTATAAGAGAAATTTTTGCCGCGAAAACAATATCTTAATGAACAAAGGATGCCGGGGTAGTATTTATTCGTCTCGGTTCTTGCAGTGTTATATTAGGGAGAAATATATGCCAAAAGCAGATAAAAAAATAAAAATAGGAAAGATAATAGCGGTTAAAGGGCCTGTAGTCGAGGTGTTTTTTCAAGGGGTTGAAGTGATCCCGTCAATACATGAAATACTCAGGGCCAAAACTGTGGACGGACATGATGTGAGAATGGAAGTTATTGAGCAGATGGGAAATATGCGAGTGAAATGTGTTTGTCTGTCTCTTAATATGGGTCTTCGACGTAATTCTGATGTTGAAGCTTTGAATTCGGTTATTACAGTTCCGGATTCCGCGGATTGTTGCGGTCGGCTTTTGAATGTATTCGGTGAGCCAATAGATAAACTAGGTGATTTGCCGGAGACACGTAAACGTATACCGATAAGAAGATCCGGGGTGAAGGGGTTGAAAAAAGTGTTGCTGGGCGAAAAAAGGGAATACAGGATCATTGAGACCGGGATAAAAATGCTTGATCTGTTATTTCCTTTTGTTGACGGGTCTAAAACCGGTATTTTGGGAGGCGCGGCTTTAGGAAAAAGTATTCTTACTCTCGAGATCATACATAATGTAGTTAAAAGGCGGGGCGCGTCCTGTGTTTTTACCGGAGCGGGAGAACGTATAAGGGAAGGTAACGAGCTTTATTTTGAAATGAAAGAAACCGGGGTTTTAGAAAAGATAGCTCTTATTTTTGGACAAATGAATGAATCTCCGGGAGTAAGACATGAAGTTGTTTTCAGCGGGGTAACCATAGCGGAATCAATGCAGGAAAAAGGTGAGGATGTTATTTTTTTCCTGGATAATGTTTTTAGGTTTACACAAGCCGGAGCGGAATTATCGGCTCTTATGGGAAAGATACCTTCCGAAACAGGGTATCAGCCGACACTTGTGTCCGAGGTTAGTGAATTTCATGAAAGAATAAGATCCAGTGAGGCCGCGTCCATAACAGCAGTGGAGGCTGTTTATGTTCCCGCCGATGATTTAACAGACCCGGCTGTTGTCGCTATATTTTCACATTTGGATTCCATAATAGTCCTTTCAAGGGAATACGTACAAAAAGGTTTGTATCCCGCGATTGATCCTATGTTTTCGTCTTCGGCGTACTTGGATCCGGAAATAGTCGGGCAGAAACATTTTAATGTTACCAATGAAGTTAAAAAGATCTTCCAGAAATTTGTGGAACTCCAGAAATTGATCGCTGTTATCGGTATGGATGAGTTGTCGCGACAGGAACGGATACTATGTGAGCGAGCGATGAACCTTCAGAATTTTCTAACACAACCGTTTTTTGTGGCGGAGAAATATACCAATAGACCCGGGAAATTTGTGGAGCTTGAAGAAACTTTGAATGGATGTGAAAGAATAGTAACAGGAAGGTTGGATAAAGTTTCCGCGGAGAAGTTGTATATGATAGGAAGTATAGATGAAGCGTTATAGGTTTCAGAGAATATGAAAAAAATATATAGAGAATGGGCGTAAGGTGGAGAATATATGGAAAAAATAGGGAAAATATTGGTAGAGATGGGGATAATAAACGAGGAACAACTGGCCAAGGCGGTTGCTAAAGCTCGTAAGACGGGAGCGATGTTCGGGCAGACCTTGATAGATCTTGGATATATCACTGAAGAGCAGTTGTTATCCGCTTTAGGTAAACAATTAGGGATACCGTATTATCCTAATCTGAAAAATATAAAAATACCGGATGAAGTGATAAAAGCAGTACCGGTGAAAATAGTATGGCATTATAAGTTTATGCCGCTATCTTTAGAAGAAGGGGTGTTAAAACTCGCGATATCCGATCCGCATGAGATATGGTCTACCGAAGATATAAAATTGGTGCTGGGTTATTCGACCGAAACCGTTCTCGCTCCAAGTAAAGCTATTTTAGAAGCGATAAGTAAATATTACGGTATTGGAGCGGATACGGTACAGAGGATACTGGAAAAGAAAGAACCCGAAAAAGAAAAAAAAGAGAAACCTGTAGAACAAAAGGTGCGTGATATTGAAAAATCCGCGGGTGAAGCCTCTGTTGTAAAACTTGTAGAACAAATATTGATGTCGGGTATAAAATCTCAAGCGACAGACATACATTTTGAGCAATATCGCGGTAAGATAAAGATAAGATGTCGTGTAGATGGGATCTTATGTGATCTTGCTCTTCCCAAAGAAATAGCTGTTCTATACCCGGCCATAGTTTCTCGTGTGAAAATAATTTCAGGTCTTGATGTTGTGGAAAAGAGGATACCTCAAGACGGAAGAGTGAAAATAAAGTTTCATGGCAACGCGGTTGATCTCAGGGTGTCTATTATACCTGTCGCGCACGGCGAAAATATTGTTATACGAATACTCCCCGGTCATATGATATATGATCTGGGCGAATTGGGGTTTTCCGCTGACGAATTAAAAAAAATGAAGGAATTGATCCATTTACCGGTAGGGTTAATATTCCTCGCGGGACCTACCGGGAGCGGAAAAACGACTACTTTGTACGCGTGTCTTTCGGAAATAAAAAATCCCGATATAAAAATAATAACTATCGAGGATCCTATGGAATATGAGATGGAGGACATAATGCAGATCCCGATAGTGCCGAAAGTGGGGTTAACCTTTGCCAGTTGTCTGAGAAGTGTGTTAAGGCATGATCCTGATATTGCTATGGTAGGAGAGGTTCGTGATTCTGAAACGGCTGAGCTTGCTGTCAGAAGCGCGCTAACGGGACATTTGATCCTTTCGACAATTCATACAAATGACGCGACAAGCGGTGTGGCAAGATTAAAAGACATGGGGATAGAAACGTTTCTTTTAGTTTCCGCGGTGAAAGCTTTTGTCGCCCAGCGTTTAGTGCGTGTTGTGTGTGATAAATGTAAAACCGTAAATGATGTTCCGTACGTTTCTCCGGACAAAAAAACAGTGATCAAAAAACACTATACAGGCAACGGGTGCGAAGAATGCAGGTTTACAGGATATAAAGGAAGAACCGCGATACACGAAATTTTTGTTATAGATAAAGACATGCAGGAATTGATACTAAAAGGAGCGTCCAGTCAGATCATACGAGAAAAAGCTAAAGCCGGAGGTATGAAGACCTTGCGTGATAATGGGTGGGAAAAGGTAAGAGAGGCGGTTACGACGATAGAAGAGGTTTTGAGGGTAACCGAAACAGATTAAAAATGATGTCGGGTTATAGCGAATAAGTAGCCCTTAAGCTGTAAATGGTGCCCGGGGGGAAGGAAGAAAATGGTTTTCCCCTTCAGGGACGGAAAGAGAATGGACATTTCAGACAGATCATGAAATTTTATTATAAAGCTAAAAGAGGCCCGAATGAAATTGTTCAGGGAGATATTGTCGCGGCGAATCAGGACGTGGCTGTCGCTAAATTGAGACAAATGGGGCTTGTTCCTATCTATGTAAAAACGAAAACTACCGGTGGTGTGAGAGAAAAAAGTATAGAGAAAAAAAAGAAACAAATTTTTTCCGGTGGTAAAGTTACAAAAACACACATATACATATTTACGAAAAAACTCAGGGTGTTTTTACGGTCACAGGAACCGTTGCTCAAAAGTCTGTATTTTTTGGAAAGTCAGATCACGAATAAAAATTTCAAAAATTTAATCAAATCTATTATTGAAGCCGTTAGAGAAGGTTTAAGTTTTTCCGATAGTCTAGACCGGTTTCCGCAATATTTTTCCCCATTATATATAAGCATAATAAGAGCGGGAGAAGCTAGCGGCAAACTTGATGAGTCTCTTAATGAAATAGCGAAATATCTGGACGATGAAAAACAATTGTCCCAGAAGGTTATGTCTAGTTTGGCATATCCTGTAGTCATGGTATCAGTGGGGTTCGCGACCATAATTTTTATTATAACTTTTGTTGTTCCAAAACTCCGAGGTCTTTTTGAGGATTTCGCGGATAAATTGCCGATCATGACAAAGCTTTTATTGGATCTTTCTACTGTTTTTTCCAGATATTGGATAATTATATTCGGTGGATTCGCGGGTTTTGTGGTATTTCTTGTATATACTAAGGAAGAAATGTGGCAAAAAAGAGCGTTAGGGGTGATCAAGAAAAAAACACCGGTTGTAAAAGATATAATTTTTAATCAGTCTCTTTGCCGTTTTGCCAGAGGTATGTCTATTCTTTTGGCTAGCGGGGTTTCTTTGTTGGAGGCTATCAGGATATCTATTCCGCTTATTGAAGATGAAGCCGCGAGAGGTGAGCTTGACAAAGCTTGCCAGCAAATTATCGGAGGAGCGGGTTTGGAAGAAAGTTTAAGGGAAAACTGTAGATATATACCGGATATGTTCATAAAAATGGTAGCTGTGGGAGAGGCCAGCGGTAGATTGGATGAGATCTTAAATGAAATGGCGGATAGTTATTCGGAGGAAGTTGAAACAATGACAAAGATGGTAACTTCGCTTATAGAGCCTGTCGCTATTCTGATAGTGGGAGGGATCTTGGGATTTATTGTTATCGCGGTACTTTTGCCCATTTTTGAAATGAGTTTGTTTGTACAATAAAAAGGCCGGGGGGCCTATTGAGGAAACCGTTAACTAAACTATGATCATTTTTGAAATAAGCGCTGATTATGTAAAAGCTGTTTGGGGAAAAAATAATATTCCGTTAAAAGATTCCCAGATAAACGGTATGGTTTGTAAACCACTTGGAGTTTCTGAACCCGATGAAGTTATAGAGGTTATTTCATCTATTATAAACGAGTCGATATATAAAAAATATAAGCCCTTGATCTTGTGTATGCCAAGAGATCAGGTTATATTGCGGAATCTTAGTTTTCCATCTAAAGACGAAGTTGAACTGGAAAGTATCATAGAGCTTCATCTCACCCAAGAAGTTCCATATTCCAGAGAAGAGATCATTTATAATTATTCTACTTTAGATAAAACTCAGGACGGGTTTACTAATGTTTTGTTGAGTATTGTTCACAGACGAACGCTGTTAAAACAGTTTTCCTTTTTCGAAAAACTAAACCTGTATCCGGATAATATTTTGTTAGGGACTTTTGGGCTTTTAAGATTCTTCCAAAAAGCCGCTCAGCCTGATAAGTTGTCCAATAATCTTATAGCATGTCTGGATATAGGAGATACATTTACTGATTTTTTTATTGCCAAAGGAGATAAAATACTTTTCAGCAAAAGTATAGTGATCCCGGGATATAAACTGAAAGAAAACGATAAATTGTCCAAGTTCGTAGGGGAGCTCAAGCAGGCTAATATGATAGCCAGAACGAAATATAACGAAAATCCCTCAAAAGTATACATGTCCGGTATTCGATGGAAAAATCTAGAACTAATGACGAATATAAGTGATATTTTTCAGCAGGAACCTGTGATAATAGATCCTATGGAGGTAATATCATCCTTAAAAGGTGTTGATAATGCCAGGGAGATCACCTCGAAAATATCTATATCGTCTCTACTGGGAATTGCCCTCAATCCCTTATCAGCGCAATTCAGTTTTGTATTGCCTGAAGCTAAAATGCGCAAATATGCCAGGGAGACTGCGAAACATTTGTTTGTTACAGGCGGAGTCGTAATATGTCTTTTGGTTCTTATGTTAATAGCTTTTATGGGAAAAACATACGCTTTACAGAATTATTTTACACGGTTATCGTTGGAAATACGCACAATGGAGCGGATGAATGAAACAGTGATGGCAGATCTTAAAAAAATAAAAGTGTTAAGAAAATTCGCGAGAGATCAGGATTCTTTCTTATATTTTTATTATGAACTAGCGAGAATGGTGCCCAGGAGTATCGCGGTAGATAGACTGGTCTTCAACAAGAAAAAAGAATTTTCTATTGTGGGAAAAGGCGCTGATATGGGGGAGATATTTAAGTTTGTTCGAACTCTGAATAATTCGAAAATGTTCGGAAAAGCGGAACTTAGATATTCCAGAAAAATGACAAAAGGAAATGAAGAGTTCAATGAGTTCAATATAATGTGTCATATAGGATAAAATAATATGTCTAAATTAAAAAAGAAAGAAAAAATTTTAACAATAGGATTCGGAGTGTTAATGGCGGTCTTTATTGTTGAAAGACTTATGCTTGCTCCGTTTATAGAGAAGATGGAAAGTCTTTCAATAAAGATAGACGCGGAAGAAGATAAAGTGCGGAGATTGTTGTATATGGAATCACAGAAGGAGAATATCTCGAAAACTTTTGAGAAAGTAAAACCGTATATTGTGACGGGTGAGACGGATAGCGGAACATTTTCTGATATTATGAATAATATAGAAGCGATCGCGAAAGAGCAGGGTATTATTCTTCTTAAAATGAAACCCGAAGTATATGAGGATAAGCACAATAGAGATTATAATGTGAGAAAGGTTACCTTATCGATTGAGGGATATTTGAAAGAGGTTGTCCCGTTTCTTTATAAACTGGAAAACAGTAACTATCCTTTGAGTATAAACAAACTGGATCTTAAAGTGAAAAGTAGAGAAACAAATTTGATGACAGTAGACCTTGATGTGCATATGATATATTTCTAAAAAAATTGTAGTAAAATATGAAATAGGAGCTTTGAAGAGAGAGTAGTGATCAGGGTATGGTGATCACTTAAAAAAAAGGGGGAGAGATGAAAAAACGCGGTTTTACTCTTATAGAGATAATGCTTGTTGTCGCGATAATAGGCGTTTTGGCCGCTATGGTCGTTCCGAGGTTGACCGGAAGAACCAGGCAGACAAAGATATCCGTTTCTCAGGCTGATGTGGATGTTAATATCCCTTTAGCGATGGATCTGTATGAGTTAGATGTTGGTGAATTTCCTCCCAGTTTGGATAATCTGTTGAATAATAAAACAGGAAGTGACAGTTGGAGGGGACCGTATCTAAAGAAAGTTCCTAAGGACGCGTGGGGAAATCCTTATTATTATAAATATCCGGGAGAACATAATAAATATGGATATGATCTATAATCTGCCGGGGCGGATGAGCAGCCGGGAACCAATGATGATGTGACGAATTGGGATAAGGTATAGCTGTAGGCAGGGGGTTGTAGAGTTAACATAGGGGCGTATTGTAATACGCCCCTATGTTAATAGAGGAGTTTTAGTTTTCGAATTTTTGATCACAGAGTAATTATGAAAAATAATCGTGGCTTTAGTATGGTTGAGATGATGATAACCGTTGTTATTGTAGCGGTGTGTCTTATTGTAGCACTTAGAGGATTTTCTGTTTGCGCGACATCCGTATCAAGGGCGTATGATACAACATATGCCGCGGATATTCTTGAAAATAAAATGGATTTACTTCGAGAAAAGGCTATCGTGGAAAATGGACTTTTTCCGGGTTCTTCGCGGGAAGATCTTACTTTCAGAGGAAAGAAGTTTACAGTATCGTGTGATATTACCGAAGTGGAGGTTCTTGAGGAGAGTTTTGTGGAGGAAGAAATGTTATTGGAACAGGGCGCGCCTGAAGTTGTATTGGTTAATGTTGTTGTTAAGGCAGTTTGGGGGAGATCTCCCGGAGAGAAAAAAATGACAGTGGAAACTTTTCTTCCGGGGAAAGAGGCGGAGTATGAAGTTTAATAAAAAAGGGTTTACATTAATAGAGGTTTTTTTAGCGGCATCTATGTTGTCGATGGTACTGTTCAGCATATTTTCCGTATATTCTTCTGGTATTAGAATTTGGAAAACGGCTAGAGATATACAGTTTACAAAAAATCGTAAAATTTTTACCGCGATAAGTAAAATGAGAAAAGAAATAACGGCATACATAAGAGATTTTGAAGATATTGAAGCGGTTGGAGATAAGGAAAGTGTGAGATTTCCGGTGGTAGATGAAGCCGATATTTTGGAGATAGTTTATTTCTATGATAAGGGTAAAGACGCGATTATCAGAGAAGAGATAAAATTTAGCGATTCTTTAAAAGACAAGATGAACACAAAAAAGACGATATTATTTCAAGCTGATGATGTAGAATTTTCATATTTGTATGGTGAAACGACGGAAGAATCCGGCGGGTGGATGAGCAGTTTTTCTGAAGAAGAGCACGGTTTTCCAAACGCGGTGAAACTTAGCATAAGAAACGAAAGAAAAAACTTCAGTAAAACGATTTTTATTCCATCATGATATATGGAAATAAAAAGAAACAAAAAGATAATTATGAAAAATAAAGGGTCAGTTTTAGTTATCGCGCTATGGTTGATATCAACCATAGCTATTTTTAGTATTGGGCTCGCGAAAATTTCATGGACCACGTATAACTATGCCAAGAGACAGGAAAATGATCTTAAGGCGTGGAATATGGTTAGCGGTATGGTGGAAAAACTAAAGACAGATGTATTGAATGATGTCACTTCGGAGTATGATACTTTATCTGAATTTATGATAGAGAATGAAGTTTTATCCGGTGATCTGCGTGTTATTTATACTATTACAGACGAGGAGAGGAGAATAAATATAAATAAAGCCGGGAGTATGGCGCTTAAAGAAATGCCTTCTATGGATATAGATAAGGCAGTTGCTATAGTTAATTCCGAACTGAAACCGTTTTTTCCGGAAGAAGAACTCTTGCTGGTTGAGGAACTCGAAAAAGAAGATTATGAAGCGATCAGTGATAGCATAACGATTTATGGACCGGGGGAGATCAATATAAATACATGCTCCGAAGAAATATTGGGATATCTTGGTATGGAGAAGAGTGTGATTAAAAATATCATGGAGTTCAGAATGGGGATCGACGGAGAATGCGGCACTACAGACGATGGATTTTTTGATTATGTCGGAAATATTGTGGATATACTCAGAGAAAACGCGCCAATGTCGCTTCGGGAGGAACAGGAGCTGCGTGTGTTTTTGACCAAAAACATGATAACGGTTAAATCTTCTAATTATAGGATTGAGGTAGATGTTTATTTCAATCAAAGACTTATGAAAAAGTTTTTTATAATACTCTCCAAGACTACAGACTCCGGTGAATATCGTATAGTAAAATGGAAAGAGATATAAGGGGATACTTGAGATCTCTCCACTCCTTTGCTACGCTAAAGCTTCGCAGAAGTCGGTCGAGATGACAATAAAGTAAAAAGGCGAGGGGCTAAAGGATTACGGGTCGAAAGTAGGAAGGGTTTCAACGCTGTCATTCCGAGTGAAGTGACGAGCGGTAGCGAGGAACGGAGCCGAGGAATCTGGAGTTATGTAGATCTCTCCACTCGTTCGTCGTTTCACTCCTCACTCGGTCGAGATGACAAGAAAGTAAAAAGGCTAGAGGCTAAGGGCTAAAGGCTAAG
>JAGLIU010000104.1 GCA_023142805.1 Candidatus Omnitrophota bacterium
CGAGAAGATCTTAATAAATCCGGCCGTACAGTAGTCAAAACAATATTACGTGTATACGAAGTAAACGATAATGAAAATGATCCGATTGTTGTTACTGATGTTGATCTGAACAATTTCGCGAATAACTGGTACATAAACCATATTGATCCCGGCAAGCAATGGATGGTTGATATCGGTATTCTTTGTTCGAATGGTGATTTTAAAACAATAGTCCGGTCAAATATGGTCAAAACCCCGTCAAATAAAATGTCAGGAATATGCAGTGACGAATGGAAGTGTCCCGAAGAGCTTTATTACAAGATGTTTGCTGTGGCCGGAGGGTATGATATCGGTAAAAGTTCGATGGAACTCATAGAACTTATAGAAACCCATCTTAGAGAATGGCGGTCTTCCGGGGGTGTAAGTTCCAGGATATCATCCGGTATGAGTTTGATAATACAGGGAGACAAGAAATAGATATGGCAAAAGGCTATTTATCGTTAGTGTTGCATGCTCATCTTCCGTTTATAAGGCATCCCGAACATGAAAGTTTTCTTGAAGAGAGTTGGCTATTTGAGGCTATTACCGAGACTTATATCCCGCTTATAAATGAATTTGACAATTTGATAAACGATGGCGTGGATTTCCGCATAACAGTGTCATTGAGTCCTACACTTATAAATATGCTAAAAGACGAACTCCTGGTGAATCGGTTCGGACGGCATATTAACAAGCTTATAAAACTTGCTGACATGGAGTTGGTTAGAACTCGGGATGATGTCCGGGTCAACAAGCTCGCCCGGATGTATTCGGAGAAATACAAACAGACAAAGTCCGTGTTTTTCGATAGATACGACGGGAATATTCTAAACGCGTTCAAAAAATTTCAGGATCTTGGAAAAGTGGAAGTTATAACCTGTTGCGCGACACATGGTTATTTGCCGCTTATGGATCTTTACCATCCGGCAGTACGCGCTCAAGTGGAGGTTGCCGTTAACGCGTATCGGGAGGTTTTTGGGAAAGGCCCCAAAGGGATGTGGCTTCCGGAATGCGGATATCAGCCGGGTCATGAGAAAATTTTGGCGGAATACGGGATAAAATACTTTTTTGTAGAAACACATGGTGTATTGTTCGGTGAACCCAGGCCGAGATACGGGATATATAGTCCGTATCTTACCTCGTCCGGGACCGCTGTTTTCGGGCGGGATATGGAAAGCTCAAAAGCGGTATGGAGTTCTAAAGAAGGTTATCCGGGAGATCATCGTTACAGGGAATACTATAGAGATATTGGTTTTGATCTGGAGTATGATTATATCAAACCGTTTATCAATGATTGCGGTACCCGTATAAATACCGGAGTTAAATATCATAAAATAACCGGTGAAGGCGATCACAAAGATATATACGACAGAGATGAGGCTTTAGACGCGGTGGCTTTTCACGCCGGGAATTTTATGTTCAACCGCCAGAAACAGGTTGAATATCTTTCGGGCATAATGGATAGAGAACCAATAATAGTTTCTCCTTATGACGCGGAACTTTTCGGACATTGGTGGTTTGAAGGTCCGGAATGGCTGGGGTGTTTATTTAGGACAATACATTATGACCAGAATGATATTGGAACAACAACACCGGGTGAATATCTGGGCATTTACAAAAATTATCCGGTTCTTACGCCATCAGCTTCTAGTTGGGGGTACAAGGGGTATAGTGAGGTTTGGCTCGATGGTTCTAACGACTGGATATACCGCCATCTTCATAAGATCTCGGAGCTTATGATAAATTCGGCACGTGATCATAAAGACGCGGAAGGTGTTAATAAGCGCGTATTGAATCAGATGGCCAGGGAATTGTTGCTTGCGCAGTCAAGTGACTGGGGTTTTATCATGAAGACAGATACCTTTGTGGAGTATGCTGTTGCCAGGACTAAAGGACATATAGCGAGGTTCCTCGCTTTGCACGATCAGCTAAAGAATCGTGATGTTAATATGGATATATTAGAAGCTAGCGAGAAAAAAGACAATATATTTGAGAATATAGATTATAGAGTGTACGCGAAATAGTAAATAGCAGGAGTATAGTGGGATATTCTTGCGTAAAGAAACAATGGAGAGGAGAAGGAGTATGATGAAGAAAGTTATTAAGAAGATCAAAGCTCATGCGACAAAAAAAACTACGGCAGCAAAGGCAAAGAAAGACGCGGTTGCGAAAAATAAGATAGTAGAAGTGAGTAAAAAGTCGAAAATAATCCGTAAGAAGACAACTAAAAGAGTAAGTATAGAGGATCTGACCGCGATGATAGGGGGAGAAGCGTTTCGACTTTATGAACAGCGTGGATATGTACATGGGAACGATGTCGCGGATTGGGTTCAGGCTGAAAAGAATGTTTTGGCCACGATGAAAAAGTGAGTTTAAATGAAAGAAGTATTATGCGTTGTGTTAGGAGGGGGCAGAGGTTCGCGTCTTTTTCCGTTGACTAAGGAAAGGTGCAAGCCTGCGGCCCCCTTGTTTGGTAAGTACCGGTTGATTGATATTCCTGTGAGTAATTGTCTTAATTCAGGGTTTAATCGGATATATATCCTTACCCAATTTTTATCAGAATCCCTTAATAAACATATAAATCGCACATATAAGCTGGATCCTTTTACTAAAGGGTTTATTGAGATCATGGCGGCCGAGCAGTCTATGGAAGACACTGACTGGTTCCAGGGTACCGCGGATGCCGTAAGAAGATGTTTGAAACATTTCAATAATCCGATGATCAAGTATATTTTCGTTTTGTCCGGTGATCAGCTTTATAAAATGGATATGGGAGAGATGTACAGATATCATCGTCAGCAGAATGCCGAACTCACTATAGCGTGTAATCATGTCGCGGAAGAAAATACCCGGACATTAGGTATTATCGGAACGGATAAAAACAACAGGATCAATCATTTTATAGAAAAACCATCCGATCTTTCACAGATAAAGAAATTGGCAGTTGAGTATAAGGGGAAAAAGAGTTTTCTTGGGTCTATGGGAATGTATCTTTTTAATAAATCCACTTTGGTCGATATTCTGGCTCGTGATAAAAGAACGGATTTTGGTAAAGAGATAATACCGGACGCTATCCATAAAAATGTGACATACGCTTTTCCTTTTGACGGGTATTGGCGTGATATAGGGACCATAAAAGCTTTTTATGAAGAGAATTTGTTTCTTACCGAATCTATGCCTCCACTTGATGTGTTTGATGAAAGATGGCAGTTTTTTACGAGAACACGATATCTTTCTCCCGCTAAATTTGAGAATTGCCAGATAGAAAGGACCATTGTCGCCGAAGGCGCGATCGTAATGTCATCTAAAATAGATCATTCGATAATAGGGTTGAGGTTTAGGGTCGGGACCGGGACTAAGATAAAAGACACAATAGCGATGGGATGCGATTATTATGAAACTGTTGAAGAAATAAAAAATAATTGGAAAAAGGATATCCCTCCTTTAGGTGTGGGGGAGAACTGTGATATACGAAAAGCGATATTAGATAAAAATGTACGGATAGGGAATAACGTAAGTATAATCAATGAGCAGAATCTTGAGCATTTTGAGGGCCCTAATTATTTTATTAGGGAAGGTATAGTAATTGTAACAAAGAATTCTGTTATCCCTTCAGGAACTGTCATCTGAGCATTAATCAAAATGAAAGTATTAGCTATTAATGGAAGCCCGAGAAAAGGCGGGAACACCGATATATTGCTGGATAAGGCTTTGGAAGGTGCCGCCGCGTCAGGTGCTTTGGTCGAGAAGATATCTTTAGATAGTCTTGACATAGCGCCTTGCAGGGAAATTGAATGCGGCAAAACGCGCGAAGACGGGTTGTCAATCGTGGAAGACGATATTTATGTCGTGTTTGAAAAGATAAAAGGATGCGACGCGTTAATAATAGGTTCATCTATATTTTTTGGCAGTATTACAGCGCAACTTAAGGCTATGATTGATAGATTTCAATGTGTGTGGTTAGCGAAGAACTTTCAAAAAAAAGACATTTTTAACAAACGAATAACAAGCGCGTTTATTTGCGTTGAAGCCACGGACCGGACAGATTTTTTTGATAACGCGGAGTTTATTGTGAAACATTTTTTTGTGACAATAAGTGCCGAATATAAAGAAAAACTTTTTTGTTCCAATCTCGAAGAAAAAGCCGCCGTTCTTAAAAAACCAAAAATGTTGGATAAAGCATATGAGTTAGGAAAGAAGATGGCGGAGCCAAGTACGTAAGGGCGAATAATCATTCGCCCTTAAT
>JAGLIU010000105.1 GCA_023142805.1 Candidatus Omnitrophota bacterium
TCAGTCCCCTGCTCTACCGACTGAGCTACCGTGGCACTATCAAAAAAACTATTTCTATGTCAAAATTGACTAAGGAATTCAAAATCACTTACAAGGATTTTCCGTCCGCTTGGTCTTCGACCAATGCTCCGGGCTCCTTCGAACATCGCTAGGCGATGTTCTCGGTGTCAGTCCCCTGCTCTACCGACTGAGCTACCGTGGCACGGGTATTACGGGATTAAACTCGTATGAAATTATAGCATAGGCGCTGATTTAGGCAAGAGAAAACTGAAACATAAGACGGGAGAGTATCTTGGTGAGAGTTTTTTATAAGGTGTCATCTCGAGGGAGAGAGCCAAAGGCGAACGAGTCGAGAGATCTGAAAGAAGTGCTCCGAAGGAACTATTAAAAGGGTAGGCCGGGATGAGAGGGGTAAAATTACAAGACTAAAAATTTGGAATAAAAAGAATATGTGTTATAATTTGGATAGGAAAAAAGGTTTAACATCATTCAATGCCCGTGTAGCTCAGTTGGTAGAGCAAAGCATTCGTAATGCTTAGGTCGGAGGTTCGACTCCTCTCGCGGGCTCCACTTTTTGAATAGCAGCTGGATTATTTTTTCAAAAGTTTAAGGATAGGGGCCCAGCACTTAGTATAAAACGAGCAGGAAGGGCAGCAGACATTTTCTTTGTTGTGTTCGCCTCTGTACCATTTTGTCTCACAGGTCCAGTAATTCTGACATTTTTCACAACAATTTAACTTTTTTTGTTTTTTCATTTTTATGAAGATCCTCTTGAAGGGTTAGTATTAAGATCTATAAGTGTGATTATATAACGGAACATACATATTTTCAACAAAGAAGTAAAGAAAACGTAGAGTTTCTTTCTAACAATTGACAAACTTTAGACAGGATGTATAATGAGAATTCATAAAAATCGGAGAAAAAAAACAAAAAATGAAAATTTTTACCTTTAAAGGGGGAATACACCCCCCGTATGAGAAAGATATCAGTATAAGTGAACCGTTGAGAGAGGTTCCGAGACCGAAAATTTCGGTAGTTCTTCTATCCCAGCATATAGGCGCGGCGAATAAATCTATTGTAAATAAAGGGGATATAGTAGAAGAAGGGCAAAGGATAGGGGAAAGCGATAGTTTTGTGTCGAGTCCCGTGCATGCTCCATTTGCGGGAAAAATTCTGGATATTAAAAAAGCAATACATCCCGCGGTAGGACCTGGTATGTCCGTTTTTATCGAAACGGATCCGGAAAAACAAAAAAAGCAATATGAAGAAAAAGTGCCGTCAAAACTTACTCCTCAGGAGATCATCGAAAAAGTAAAAAGTGCCGGTATTGTCGGGATGGGAGGAGCGGCTTTTCCTACACATGTCAAATTAAGTGTGCCGGAAGAAAAAAAGATTAAAACTCTCATAATTAACGGAGCCGAATGTGAACCGTATCTTACTTGTGATCAATCTTTAATGACAAGGAAAACCAGAGAAATACTTAAGGGATTAGAACTTTTTATGGAAGTACTCCATCCCGAAGAAATAGTTATTGCCATAGAGGACAATAAAAAGGCCGCGTTGTTCGCGTTTGAAAAAGAGCTAAAAAAAATATCCGCGGAAAGCGCGACTAAGATCAGGATCATTATGCTGGAGACGAAATATCCTCAGGGAGGAGAAAAGCAGCTTATAAAAGCTGTTTCAGGAAAAGAGGTGCCGCCCGGAGGACTTCCGTTAGATATAGGTTTTTTGGTTCAGAACATTGGAACACTTTATGCTGTTTACGAAGCTGTGTATAAAGGAAAACCGCTTATAGAAAGAATTGTAACTATTTCAGGTGATTGTCTGCGCAGACCGGGTAATTATAAGATCCGGGTTGGGACAACCGTCAAGGACATCATTGAAAATGCCGGAATTGAACTTTATAAGGATCCCAAAAAGATACTTTTCGGAGGGCCGATGATGGGGTTTGCTCAGGCACAGATTGAAGTTCCCGTTCTGAAAAGCACGGCAGGGATATTGTTTTTATCGGAAGATAAAGCTTCGGTCTTTGAGGAAACACCGTGTATTAAATGCGCGAAATGTGTAGACGTTTGTCCTGTAAGACTTATCCCGACGGATATAATGAAGAATGTGAAAAAGAAAAAGTGGGAGAACGTAGAGAGCCTGCATGTATCCGATTGCATGGAATGCGGAGCGTGTAATTATTCATGTCCGGCGCGAATTCCTCTTGTGCATTATATAAAAGAAGGCAAAGCCGCTATCGCAAAGAGATAAAAAAATGAAAAAAACTACGATAAATATATCGCCACATATTTTTTCGACGACCGATACTAAAAGGCTCATGCGGGGAGTTATTAGAGCGTTGATCCCGGCAGTAGCCGCCTCTTTATATTTTTATAGAGAAAAGGCTTTATGGGTGATAGTGACTTCTGTTGCCGGGACGGTTTTAACAGAGTGGATATTGCAAAAAACAAGGAAACGTAAGATAACTATAGGGGATTATAGCGCGGTTCTTACGGGACTCTTATTGGCGCTTGTATTGCCTCCGGCAATTCCTTTATGGATGAGTTTTTTAGGAGGGGTTATCGCGATAGGGCTGGGTAAAGAAGTTTTTGGCGGGTTGGGTTGTAATATTTTTAATCCGGCTCTTTTGGCAAGAGCGTTTCTTATGGCGGCTTTTCCTGTAGCTCTTACAACGTGGACAAATCCCGTGGGAGTGGATGTTGTTTCAACGGCCACCCCGTTAGCGGTAGCAAAGTTCGAATATACCGTTACTCCGTATATGGAGCTTTTTATCGGTAATGTTGGAGGATCTTTAGGGGAAACTTCAGCAATAGCACTTTTGGTAGGGATAGGATATTTGCTGTATAAAAAGATCATAGATCATAGGATCCTGGTTGGGTTTATCGGAACAGCTTTTATTTTCGCGGCAGTAGCGAATATTGTAAATGGAGAGATCTTTATGCCGCCGTTATTTCATGTTCTGGCGGGCGGACTGCTTTTGGGCGCGGGATTTATGGCGACAGATCCGGTAACTTCGCCTATTACGGCTAAAGGTAGGTGGGTGTTTGGAATAGGTTGCGGGTTAGTTTCTATGACAATAAGATTTTGGGGAGGATTACCGGAAGGGGTAATGTATTCAATACTTTTAATGAACGCGTTAACGCCGCTCATTAATAAAATGTCCAGGCCGGGAAGATATGGAGTTAAAAATGGAAAATGATAAAATAAAGAAGATGTTTGCCGGCAGTGTTGTAAGAATGATAGCGGCATTGACCATAGTCGGGGTGATGTCGGGGGCGTCTTTAGTTTTTGTGTATAATTACGCGATGCCTAGAATAAAAAACAATATAAAAGAGGAAACGCAAAAAGCTATAAAAAACATTTTTCCCGAAGCGGAGCAAATAAAAAAAGAAGAAGGATACTACAGCGTAAATAACAGCAAAGGAGATCTTTTAGGATATGCTTTTACGGCGGAAGGAAATGGGTATCAGGGAACGATCAAGTTATTAGCGGGCATAAGCCCGGATCTTTTGGAAACAATAGGGATGGAAGTTCTTGAATCTCAGGAAACACCCGGGTTGGGAGCGGAGATAGCAACACCTAAGTTCAAAAAGCAATTTAACGGATTACCAATAGACGGTAATATAGAATATGTTAAGAACAAAAAACCCGAAAAACCAAATGAAATAGAAGCTATAGCCGGAGCGACGATTTCTTCCAGAGCGGTTGTCAATATACTGAATAAGAAAATAGATAAAATGAAAACGATCATAAGTTCAGTAGACGAGGGGCAAGGGAAATGATAAAAGATTTTGTTAAAGGATTGTGGAGAGAAAACCCGGTATTCGTGCAAGTTTTAGGAATGTGTCCGACTCTCGCGGTTACCACGAAAGCGGTCTTTGGACTTTCAATGGGGCTGGCAACAACGTTTGTTGTTGTAGCGTCAGGAGTAGTGATATCCGCTATCAGAAAGTTTGTACCGGAACAAGTTCGAATACCGATGTTCACGGTTGTTATAGCTACTTTTGTAACAGTGGCGGATTATGTGCTCAAAGCGAATTTTTATCAAATAAGCAAAGCCCTGGGGCCGTATATTCCCCTCATTGTAGTTAATTGTGTTATTCTTGGCAGAGCGGAAGCTTTTGCCTCAAAGAACAATGTATCGCGGTCTTTTTTGGACGCGTTGGGAATGGGAATAGGGTTTACATGCGCGCTTATCATTCTGGGCGGGGTAAGAGAAATATTAGGCGCGGGTACGATCTTCGGATACAGGATACTATGGGAAGGATTTACTAATTGGATAATAATGATACTGCCGGCGGGAGCTTTTATAACTTTAGGACTTCTTGTCGGGGCTTTTAATATGATAGACAAAAAGGTAAAAGGACAAAGATGCGGGAACTGATCGTTATATTAATAGCCGCGAGTATAACAAACAATTTTGTTCTGACGTATTTTTTAGGCATATGTCCTTTTATCGGCGTATCGAACAAGATAGACAGCGCGATAGGTTTGGGGATAGCAACGACATTTGTTATGACCATGGCAGCTACAGTTACGTGGTTGATATATTACTATATCTTAATCCCATTTAACCTGGTGTTCTTGCAGTATGTGGCGTTTATTATAGTAATCGCGAGTTTTGTGCAATTCGTGGAAATGTTCATAAGAAAAGTTTCTCCTCCGTTATACAAAACTTTGGGAATTTTTCTTCCTCTTATAACTACCAATTGCGCGATCCTCGGGCTTACGCTTTTTATGGTGTTGAGAAATTATACTTTCCCGCAAGCTGTTGTTTTCGGGTTGGGAGCGGGGATAGGTTTTACGTTAGCGTTGGTTATTATGGCAGGGATAAGAGAAGAACTTGAATTTGCCGATATACCTGAACCGTTAAAAGGAACAGGTATAACTTTGATAGTGGCCGGGATGCTTGCCTTGGCGTTCATGGGATTCGGAGGAATAATTAGCGGATAAAAAATGGATAATTTAGTTATAGCATCAATACTTAGCATGGCGGGACTTTCGATTTTTTTCGCTTCAGTATTAGCTTTTGCGGACAAAAAACTGAAAGTTGAAGAAGATCCTGAGGTGGATAGGATCAACCATCTTTTACCGGGAGTTAACTGCGGAGCTTGCGGGTTTTTAAGTTGCCACGATTTCGCGGAGCATATTGTTAACGAAGGGGCGGATCCGGCAAAGTGCCGCGTTGTAGATAAGGAGACCAGAGAAGAAATTTGTAAGGATATGGGGATTTCCGGAGGAGAGACCTATTCTGTGATTCCTCTGATCCATTGCGCGGCCGAAGAAAAAAACAAAAAGTTTACCGCGGAATATAGAGGGATAAAAACATGTAGCGCGGCAAATCTTGTTTTCGGAGGAGGGCTTGAGTGCCAGTATGGATGTATGGGCTTGGGAGATTGTACCAGAGTATGTCCTTTTGGAGCGCTCTATATGGAAAATGGGCTTCCAAGAGTTGATCAGACGAAATGTACGGGATGTGGAAAATGTGAAAAAGCTTGTCCAAGGAACATAATAAGTATGCGGGAGAAAAAAACAGAGGAACTGTATTATGTAGCATGTTCAAGTCATGATACAGCTTTGAGGGTGAGGCAAGTGTGCGGGGTAGGGTGTATAGCTTGTGGAATATGCGTGAAACTGTCCCCTAAAGAATTTTTTAAGGTCGAAGACAATTTATCACACGCGGATTTTTCTAAACAATCTGACCAGAAAACAGCGGAGATGCTCGCGGGGAAGTGTCCTACAAAAGTAATAAAAAAGTTGTAAAGTGTAAATTTTAAGGAAGAAAAGAAAAATTCTGAATAAAAAAATGAATATAGCGGTATTTGTATCAGGGAATGGGAGCAATTTACAGGCACTTATTGAAGCTGAATCCAGGGGGGATATCTCCCCCGGGAAAATTTCTTTAGTGGTGTGCGATAATCCGCAAGCGTACGCGCTTGAACGGGCGGCAAAAGCCGGGAAAAAAGTATTTGTTCTTGAGGCCGAAAAGGGAAAGGCGAGAGAAGAATATGATCGGCAAGTAGCGGAAAGGCTCGAAAAAGAAGAAATCGGGGGGATCGTTCTCGCGGGATTTATGAGGATATTAAGCGGTGAGTTTATTGACAGATATAAGAATAGGATCCTTAATATACATCCTTCACTTCTGCCGAAATTCAAAGGCGCGCGGAGCATAAAAGACGCTTTTGAGGCGGGGACGAAAGAAACGGGAGTTACGGTACATTTTGTGACAAGCGAATTGGACGCGGGCCCGATTATTTTACAAGAGAAAGTTTCTGTTGATGAAGGGGAGACCCTGGAAACTTTGAAAGAAAAAATTCACAGAATAGAACATAAAGTATATCCGGAAGTCGTAAAATTGTTTACGCGAGGAAAGCTGAAAATCCAAGGAGATAAAGTAGAGATAAAAGAATAGGATCAGGTTAGGCAGGTCCGTAAATTTTGTTTTAACAAAAAACAAAAAAAGGTGATAAACGTAAACAGGAGGAAAAATGTCAACAAAGATCAAAGAGGTAAAAGGAAGAGAAATACTAGACTCAAGAGGCAACCCTACGGTTGAAGTAGATGTTGTGCTGGAAGATGGGTCATTTGGAAGAGCCGCCGTTCCGAGCGGCGCGTCTACGGGAGAACATGAAGCTATGGAACTTAGAGACGGCGATAAGAGTCGTTATATGGGCAAGGGTGTTTCCAAAGCGGTAGGGAATGTTAACGGTATAATTGCCGATAAGGTCAAAGGGATGGACGCGTTGGATCAAAAAGCTTTAGATGTTGCTTTGATAGCGTTGGATGGAACTCCGAACAAAAGCAATCTGGGGGCGAACGCTATTTTGGGAGTATCAATGGCCTCCGCGAAAGCGGCAGCGGCATCACAAGATCTGCCTCTTTTTAAGTATCTGGGAGGAGAAGACGCGAAAATACTTCCTATTCCTATGATGAATATAATAAATGGCGGATCTCATGCTGATAATAATGTAGATCTACAGGAGTTTATGGTAATGCCTATAGGGGCTACGTCGTTTAGTGAAGCCTTGAGGATGGGGACGGAAGTTTTTCACCATCTAAAGAAAATACTTACAGCAAAGGGCCTTTCAACAGCAGTGGGGGACGAGGGAGGTTTTGCTCCAAACCTGGAATCTAACGAAGAAGCGGTCGAAGTTATTTTAGAAGCGATCAAGGCCGCGGGGTATGAAAAAGGGAAAGATATCGCGATAGCGTTAGACCCGGCATCCAGCGAATTTTATGAAGAGGATAAATATGTATTGAAGGCAGAAGCTTCTTCGAATAAAACTTCCGAAGAAATGGCAAACTTCTATGCCGACTGGGTAGGCAAGTATCCGATAGTATCAATAGAAGACGGATTGGCGGAAGACGATTGGACCGGTTGGAAAGTGCTCACGG
>JAGLIU010000106.1 GCA_023142805.1 Candidatus Omnitrophota bacterium
TAAGTTCCTGTGATCCAGAAATGCGAGCCGTCATATGCTATGCCTGAAGTTTTCTTAGCGGGTGATTTGAAAGAAGCTGTGATCTTCCATACATTTACATCTATTCTGTAAACAATATTACTAAACCAGCTTGTTATATAAAGATAGGAACCATCCCAGGTCATTTGTGATGGTTCCAATATCTTGGTTATTTGTATTTTTCTCAGAACATTACCGTCAAGATCAAATTCCACCAGATGATATTTAGTACCGTTTATACTCCTGGTCCAGATTATAATATATACCTTCTCGCGAACTTGGATCATGCCCGCAGGATGCGCCGGAGCTAAAGATCGCTCATCTTCGCTGTACATCTTATTATCATCGATCTTAACCCTATATACCTTCTTATCTTCCCAATCGGTCACCCAGAAAATATCTCCCACAGGTATCATTGCCTCTGTAAACTCTCCGATCGGTTCGATCTCAGATAATAACACTCCCGTACCTATATCCATAACCCAAGTGTTAATATCATTACCGTTGCTTATCAATATTTTTTCGCCATCCAGATAAAGATCTTCGTGATATCCTTTCGGCAAAGATATTGTCCTGACTTTTTCAACAAGAATATTTTTTTTGTAATCGTCACTATATGTGATCATAAGGTTTTCCGCGGATACAGCCTGGCATACAAATAAAAACACAAGCATTATAATTAAAACGCTCTTTCTTACGGAACCTGAGAGGTACAATTTTAACATATCTACTACATCACTATATTTATCAACCTGTTAGGCAGTATGATCCATTTTCTTACATCTTTACCGCCAACCTTCTCCAAAACCTTTTCATCGGAAAGTACCATTTCTTTTACCTTTTCTTCGGAAATATCACGCGGCATTTCAAGCGTTGTGCGCAATTTACCGTTTATTTGAATAGGTATTGTCACTATATCTGTCTGTAAGAGATCTTTGTTATACACAGGCCAAACGCTTTCGAATATACTTGTTTTCCCTCCCATAAAAGCATTGATCTCTTCCGCTATATGAGGAACGAACGGCGCGATGAGAAGAGCAACATTTTTCAGAACATCTTCTACGCATGATCTTTTATAACAATCTTTTCCTTTATCATTCATACCCGAATAAAATTGATTTACCAATTCCATTATAGCGCTTATCGCTGTATTAAAATGAAAATCCCCGTCAATATCCTCAGTTACTTTTTTTATCGTCTGGTGCATTTTACGGAGAAGCGTTCCTTCAGCCTCTTCACTCCCTCCGGTTTCAGGCGCCTTCTCCAATATAGCCACCAAATTCCATATTCTCTTGAGAAATCGATTGGCTCCCTCTACTCCTCTGTCAGACCATTCAGCGTCTTTTTCCGGAGGTCCGATAAAAAGTGTATATAGTCTTACCGTATCCGCGCCATATTTTGCTATAAGAGCGTCCGGACTCACAACATTACCCTTAGATTTTGACATCTTCGCGCCATTTTTAATTATCATTCCCTGTGTGAAAAGACGTTTAAAAGGTTCATCAAAACTTACATATTCCATATCATAAAGAACTTTCGTAATAAATCTGGAGTATAAAAGATGTAAGATAGCATGCTCTACACCTCCTATATACTGATCTACCGGAAGCCATCTATCAACGTCATCTTTATCAAACGGTTTATTCTCCATTTTAGGGGATATGTATCTGAGAAAATACCAACTGGAATCCACAAAAGTATCCATTGTATCTATTTCTCTTTTCCCCTCACCCCCGCATAATGGACATTTTGTTTTAACAAAATCAGGAGCATCCTTAAGCGGAGATTCGCCGGTAGGACGAAATTCAATTACTTCAGGCAAAAGCACGGGAAGATCATTTTCCGGCACGGGAACTGTACCACATTTATCACAATATATAATAGGAATAGGCGCCCCCCAATATCTCTGACGAGAAATAAGCCAATCTCGCAATCTAAAATGTATAGCCCGTTTCCCTATCCCTTCTTTCTCCATATGATCCGCTATATTTTCCATCGCGTCAGAACTTTTAATACCATCAAATTGATCGGATCCCAGGAGAACGCCTTCAGCCTCATAAGCAGACCGCATTTTATCGGCTTCTAACGGATTTGAAGGGTTATTTATAACTACTTCTATAGGAAGATCGTATTTTTTAGCAAATTCAAAATCTCTCTGATCATGAGCCGGAACCGCCATAACCGCTCCCGTTCCATATTCAGTAAGAACATAATCGGCTATCCAAAGAGGTATCTTGCGTCCATTTATACTGTTTATAACATACCGTCCCGTAAAAATTCCTTTTTTATCTTCAGAGGACTGCGCACGCTTGACCTTGGACTCACTCCTAACTTTTCGCACGAAATCCATTATTTCTTCTTTTCCAGGGCTATCTTTTATAAGCTCCTCTACCATAAAATGTTCGGCCGAAAGAACCATATAAGTACACCCGTATATGGTATCTGCGCGAGTCGTAAAACAGGTAAGTTTTTCATCAGAATCGACTATAGGAAAATCTATATTCACGCCTTCTGAGCGACCGATCCAATTACGCTGCATTATCTTAACTTTTTCCGGCCATTCGTCAAGTTTTTCAATATCAATTAAAAGTTTATCCGCATAATCGGTAATACGAAAAAACCATTGCTCCAGATCTTTCTGTTCAACGGTACTATCGCACCTTTCACACGCCCCATCCACCACCTGCTCATTAGCAAGTACGGTGTTGCAGGAAGGACACCAGTTCACAAAAGCCTTTTTTTTGTAAGCCAATCCCTTTTCAAATAGTTTCAGGAATATCCACTGTGTCCATTTATAATAATCCGGCAAACATGAAGTAACTTCCCTTCCCCAATCAAACTCAACCCCCCAGGAATCAAGCTGTTTTTTCATTTTAGCGATATTATTTAAAGTAGATTCTTTTGGAGGCACACCATTTTTTATAGCCGCGTTCTCCGCGGGAAGCCCGAAAGCATCCCAACCCATAGGCGTCAACACATCAAACCCTCTCATCATCTTATATCTGGCGACTACATCCCCTATTATATAATTTCTTCCATGCCCTACGTGAAGAGCTGCCGATGGATAAGGAAACATCATAAGACAATAATACTTCTGTTTAACATCCTTTTCATCTATTTTAAACAACCCCTTATCTCGCCAAGTTTTCTGCCACTTTTTCTCTATTTTCGCAAAATCATACATCTTCATTTCTCTTTCTCTGTTTTGACCTATAGTCTCTGTTTGCCTTTACACTCTCGAACAACCGTAAATATAGCTTAAAAACTTGTAAATAAGCTTAGCCGCGAGAAAATCCGGTGCTTTGTTAACCTCATTAGGACAAAGCTCCGTAATATCAAACCCTAAAACCTTCTTTTTTTGAACTACAGCCTTTAAAAAATCTGTAACCTGATACCAATCAAGCCCACCCGGTTCGGGTGTACCGGTTGACGGCATGATCGCGGGGT
>JAGLIU010000107.1 GCA_023142805.1 Candidatus Omnitrophota bacterium
GATGCTCTATCCAACTGAGCTACGGGCGCACCGTACTTACTGGTGCGGATGAAGGGACTCGAACCCCCACGGTATTACCACTAGTTCCTAAGACTAGCGCGTCTGCCATTCCGCCACATCCGCCTGAAAAATGGTCGGGAAGGTGGGATTCGAACCCACGACCCCCTGCTCCCAAAGCAGGTACGCTAGCCAGGCTGCGCCACTTCCCGATAAATCAATAAACTATATAAAACCTGATTCAAAGAATCAATCTCTGAATTGTAAAAATCTGGGGTGAGCGATGGGACTTGAACCCACGACAGCCTGAGCCACAGTCAGGCGCTCTACCAACTGAGCTACGCCCACCACGATTAAGTGAATTAGTATTCTAAGTGCTTATGCTCATTACGTCAATAGAAAATATCACGTTTAAAGCCAAAACAACCCTCAAATCGCCAAACTAGTTTATATACTTCTGAATATGCTCTTTAAGCTGCTTAAGCGCCAATGCACGATGGCTTATTTTATTTTTATATGCCGCGGTCATTTGCGCGAAAGTCTTGTTGTAACCATCCGGAACAAAAATAGGATCATATCCAAATCCATTCTGCCCTCGTCCCTTTTTGGTGATCATGCCCCAGATAACTCCTTCAAAATTTTCCAGCAATTTCCCTTTAGTGGCTAATGTTATGTGACATACAAATTTTGCCGCTCTCTTTTCTCCATCCATTTTTTCAAGTAATTTAAGGAGTTTTTTATTGTTCTCTATATCTGTCGCGTGTTTTCTAGCGAATCTGGCGGATCTAACCCCGGGTTTACCTCCTAATATATCCAACACCAACCCCGAATCATCGGCCAAGACTAACCCATCAACAAACTGAGAGGTTATAACCGCTTTTTTTACGGCATTCTGTCTAAAAGTTTTTCCATCCTCGACAATACGAGGCGGGTCTATTTTTATATCATCAAGACTCAATACCTTTATGTTTGAAAAATCTTTTAAAAGTGTCTTTATCTCTTTTCTTTTGTTCAGATTATGAGTGGCTATAAGAATATTTGTCATTATAGAACTCCTTTTAAGACTATTTTTTGCTCCTCTATAAGTTGTTTTATGCCTTTTTGAGCTAGTTTGATCACTTCTCCAAGTTGTTTTTGATCAAAAGGTTCACTTTCGGCCGTGCCCTGGATCTCGACAAATTTACCGGAATCTGTCATAACAATATTTGTATCTACATCGGCTCTGGAATCCTCTTTATAATTAAGATCAAGAAAACATTTCCCGTCTATTATCCCGACACTTATCGCGGCAACCATATGATTTATCGGTATTTTATTAAATATACCTTCTTTTTTAAGCTTGTTCAAGGCCAAACATAACGCGACAAAACTTCCTGTAATACTCGCGCATCGAGTACCACCATCAGCCTGGATCACATCACAATCCATCCATATGGTCCTTTCGCCTAACACATCCATGTCCACGACACCTCTTAACGCGCGGCCTATTAATCTCTGTATCTCATGTGTTCTCCCTCCTATTTTTCCTCTTGAAGCTTCACGGGGCATTCTACTCTGGCAGGATCTGGGGAGCATACTATATTCAGAAGTTATCCATCCTGTCCCCCGTCCCTTCAAAAATCTTGGCACACCATCCTCTATACTCGCGGTACAAACCACTTTTGTATTTCCAATCTCAAAAAGACTGGAACCTTCGGCATATTTTATAAAATCCGTAGTTATCTTCACTTTTCGCATACCATTTTCTAACCTGCCATCCTGCCGCATATATGCTCCTTTGTTAAAATCCAAAATTAAAATAGAAAATGAAGAACAAAACAGAACTTCAAATGTCTTTTTGAAACAGGGGTTATCTACCCTTTCCTCTTTTGCGAACTTCTTTTAAACTTTATTACAATTTTTTATATATATCTTTCCCCAAAACATCTATACCCACAACCAGAGGAAAATCTTTTACCGTTATTTTATATATCGCTTCAGGTCCAAGATCCTCAAATGCCGCTATTTTACATGATTCAACACAATCTGCCAAATAGGCTCCCGCACCGGCTGGAGCCAAAAAATATACAGCCTTGTTTTTCCTCATCTCTTCAATAATTCCACTTGATCTTCTCCCCTTACCTATCATCCCTTTTACACCAAGACTAAGAATATCCGGAGTAAAACGATCCATACGACTTGATGTCGTAGGGCCGCATGACCCTATGATTTTATCCCCCGCGGGAGTAGGCCCACAATAATATATCATCTGCCCTTCAAGCTCTACAGGCATTCTCATTTTATTTTTGACTATTTCGGATATTCTAAGATGAGCTTGATCTCTAGCTGTATAAATAATCCCTGATAGAAGCACTTCTTCGCCCGCTTTTAATGTTTTTAGGTTCTTTTCATCTAAAGGCGTGACTATATGTCTAATGTTTTCCATAAATTGTACGTCCTAGTCTTTTTCTACATTACCGCTATATTTCCGCACTTGCGGAACGTAAAGCATGACACGAAACATTAACAGCAATCGGACACCCGGCAATATGTGTGGGACCTTCTTCCATATTTACACCCAGCACCGTAGATACCCCTCCTAAGCCCATAACACCCAACTCTATTTTATTAGCTTTTTCTTTTATTGCTTTTTCCATTTCCACTATATGAATTTTTGGATTATCTTCATTTATAGGTCTTAGAAGCGCCTTTTTCGCCAGATAAGCGCAATGTTCCATAGTTCCCCCCAGTCCAATTCCGAGAACGTAAGGAGGACACGCGTCCGGACCGGCTTTTTTGACCGTTTCTACACAAAAATCTATTATTTCGTCTTTTTTGCAGGTAGGGTCCAACATAGCTATTCTACTTTTATTTTCACTTCCGAAGCCTTTAGGCATAAGATGAATCTTAATTTTATCTCCACCGACAATATCTGTATGTACTACAGCCGGTGTATTCGTACCGGTATTATTCCTCAAGATAGGATCTTCTACTATAGATTTACGAAAAAAATGTTTTTCATAGGCGTTCTTTACTCCTAAGTTAATACTATCGATAACATGTCCATCTATTATTTTAACATCTTCTCCTATTTCGATAAAAACGGCAACCATACCCGTATCCTGACATAGAGGCATGGATTTTTTTTTCGCTATATCCGCGTTCTCAATAAGTATATTCAGCATCTTTTCAGAGATCGATCCATTTTTTTCTTTTTGAGAACATTTTTCTAAAGATTTCAAGACATCTTCTCTTAAAATCGTGTTTGCTTTGAGACACAATTCTCCGACAACAATCTCTATTTGATCTGCTTCAATTTCTCTAGCCATTATATAATCACCTTTTTTGCTTTGATCTTCTCCCTCAAGAACACCCCCGCGATACCGCAAAACCCTTTAGCATCATCAGAAACATAATATTTGATCCTGCTTTTTCGATTTCTTCTTGACGTTTCCATATCCATATGTTTAAGCATTTTTTTTACCTTTTTCGCGACCGCGGAGGAAGAATCAATAAGCTTTACATCTTTCATTATTTTTTTAATGACATTTTTTAAAATAGGATAATGTGTACATCCCAGGATCAAAGTATCTATCCCTTTTTTTGTCAAAGGAATAAGATATTTCTTCGCGATCCTATACGTAATATCATCATTAATAAGCTTATTTTCAACAAGCGGCACAAAAAGAGGACAACTTTTCGAGATAAGTCCATATTCCGGAGCTATTTTAGCTAGCCTTTTTTCATATGCCTGACTGAAAATGGTAGAACTTGTTCCTATAACACCTATCTTACCTTTACTTGAAAAACGTATAGCCCGCTCCACTCCGGCATCTATAACCCCAACCACAGGAACGGGATACGTTTTTTTTAAAATTGATAAACTGAAACTTGAAGCGGTATTACATGCTACTACCACCATTTTCACTTTTTGCTTCATCATAAATGTCATTATTTCATGCGTAAACCGTATAACAGTCGCGCGAGATTTATTTCCATAAGGAACCCTGGCAGTATCTCCAAAATATATAATATCTTCCTTTGGAAGGTATTTACAAACATTTTTTACAACTGTAAGTCCGCCAACTCCTGAATCAAATATACCTATAGGTCTATTTCTTAGTAATTCCATGGGTTACATTATATATAATATTCCGCCATTGGTAAAGACTCTAAACCACATGCGATCATTTACCATTAAGTCATATTTTCATTCAAACAGGTTAATCTCCCATCAAAGATATCATCAAGGTTTCCATTGCCAGTTTCGAATATACACGTCCGGTTTTGATATTTTTATCTGTTTCGAACAGATCATTGGTCCATTGTTCGATCCTTTTAACAGAATATTTTTTTGATTGAACGGATAATCTGCGAGTATAACCGGGGGAATACCCTAAAGCCAGAGCGGTCTCCTCGGGACTAGCCCCTTTACTTTTTAATAAAACTATTTTCTGCATAACCCTTATATACCAGCCTAAATAGCCAATAATCTCCTGTGGCTGTTTTTTTTGGTCATAAAGATCTTCTAAAATACTGAATATCCAAACCGTATCGCGAACATTAATAGCATCAACTAGCTTAAATACTGTCTCAGCAACACTGCGCCCCACAAGTTCCTCAACATGTTCAATTTTTATTTTTCCTCCATCGGAAAAATTTTCAAGTTTATCAAGTTCATTTTTTATACTTATTGTATCTGTTCCTTTAAGTTCCACTATGAGATCCACAGCTTCAGAAGATATCTGTATATTTTTCCTTTTATAAAAAGACCGTATCCAGTTTTTGATAGTCCCCACGTCAGGATTATCAGCTTTAACCGTTTTTAGTTTTGATGAGAGTTTCTTGTATGCCTTGTTCTTTTTAAATGAATTATCTGACATAAGGATCAAGACACAACTCTCTGAAGGCGCGTCCAAATAACCTAGTATTGTTTCCTGATCTTTTTCACATAAATTCTGGAACTCTTTGACCACTACCACTCTTTTTTTCGACAAAAAAGGCACTGTACCAACGGAATCCATTATCCCGTTAATATCATCTGGTAAGTGAACTGAATAATTAAGATTAGTTTCCTCGGATTCGAGAATTTGATTTTTTATCCCGGTGACTTCACGCTCTTTGATATATTCATCGTCACCGATTATAAGGTAATTAACACTCATGAGTTAATATTTCAAATGGATAATTTCCGTCACACAATAAAACTACCAAGCTTCAACCGTACGTTCAACTATTCTCTGAGCAAGATCTTTCACCGCCGCATTTACCCCTTCATTTTCTGTCTTGGCATTCAAACCGGAAACAGTGTAACTTGTCTGTCCCACAAAATTATTTTCCTTCCATAGAGTGTCTCCGGTAAGCTTATTATAAAGTTCAATATCCACCTGAAGCTCTACCCTGAACTCCTCAACATTATCTCCCCCGTCGTAACTAAGCGGAAATTGGCGAAAATCATTAAACTCTCCCCTTAACAAAAGATCAGATTGTTTGGCATTATCAATTTTTAGAGTTCCATCAAAAATAAATTCATCTATAACCGCACGTGTGATATTTCCCTCTAATCCGGGACGATAAGAATAACTGGCCCTGCGATCAGACATTTCTCTTGTGGGATCAATAGCATTAGAAAAATTTTCTACATGGATAGAATCTAATTCCGTGGGTAAAAGTGATCCTGTTGTATAGCCGCATCCACTTAACCCGATAATAAAAATAGTCAACAATAAATTCGTTACCTGTCTCATTTGTCCCCTATCATATTTTTCAGCTCTAAGACCCTTTTCTCCGCGTATTCCACGGCTTCAGTCCCTGAAAAGTTACTCACTACATCCTCATAGTACATTAAAGCACTTTCATACTTCTTTTGTCTATCATAAAACTTCGCTGTTTTTAATATACTGCCTGCTTTTCTATTTGTGAGCTCAGATATAACTTTATCAGCTTCTTCAGCTATTGACGGAACTGACGTGTTTTTGGATATATTTTTAAAATCCTTAATAGCGTCATTTGTACTCTCCTGATCATATTCAGGATCAAGAGAAGCTTCATATTTCGTATAGGCAAGCTGATATTTAGCCTCACCAACTAGTTCACTTTCAGGATAATCAGTAACAATCCTGTCGTATGCTTCTATAGCCTTTTCGTATTTCATCATTCTCCGATAACAGTCCCCCATTTTGTACAGTGACCTATCGGCATATTCTCCAAAAGGACTATTTGCTACAACTTTACCATAGATCTCCACTGCCCTATCAAGAGCTTCTGAAAGTTCCAGTTCCATCAATTTAGGGACATCTTTTACTTCAAAAATATTCGCCATGTTGTATTCTCGTTCAATAATCTCTTTCATACGCTTCGTATACGGATAATTATCTATAGTTTTTTGATAATTCTGAAACGCGAAATAATATTTTGCCAATTCTTCATAAGCTCTCCCGGCATAATATTGAGATTCCGGCGCGAAATCTGAATCTGGGTAATATTCGGTCAATCGTATAAACTCATCCGCGGCACGCTGAAATTCACCTTTTTCATAGAACCGCATTGCCCATTTATATTGCTCTCTGGGGGTATCTTTTACAACAAGTTTAGGATTGATCATAGTTTTACTGCCTGGAGTCCATACCCAAAATGCATATGATACCCCATTAAACTGGATCACCATAACAGCCATTATTGTACATAGTAAAATTTTTCTACTCATATTGAATTGTCAGTCTTGTCTCGTACTTCGCCACATTATTAATATTTATTGTAAATAAGATCGGATTTTTTGACTAAAAACCACTTTTCAGGTATGATACCTAAATTTTATCTGAAAATATGCGTTGGATTACGTTATTCTTGAACAACTATAACCTAATCTGATTTCTCCCCGGAAACAACATTGCCGTCCGTTGTATCATTATACATCGTCAGGCTATTGACATACTCAGAAACAAGCGCTTTATCCTGTTTGGATATCTCTAAAAACTGATTGCCTATTTCATAATCATCACCCGAACGAGCCTTACGAATCCATGCTACTTTAGAAATAGCTTTTACAGGTTTCGTAAACATCGGCATATCCATTTCAAGTATGAGCCTGCAAGCCATAGAAATAAACTCATTTGCTTTGAAATGAATACCACCCTCACTGAGATTCCTGGTAATAGTACCAGTTTTAGTAACATCCACCGGGTCAGTTAACTTACGATACTTAACCGGTATATGCGTTGTCACCCTCGAGAACTTTCTGTGATTGTCATGTCCTTCCATTCTCACCTCTCCGTTTAGCCGCAACCAAATCAAAATACCAACCAGTTAAAACCCTAAATAGTTATTTCCTAACATCTTTTGCAATTGTAGTATACCATACATCCAACGGTTTAGGAAATCAATTTCCTATTTTTTTCTGTCCTATTTCACGCAAAACATCCGGCACATTCCATAATTGCGTCCCTGTCTTCTTTCGATATTTCGAGAAAGTGATTCCCTAGCTCAAAATTGTTTCCGGAAGTTGTTTTTCGGATCCATGCAACCTTAGCTATAACCTTAACAGGTTTTTCTCTGGTCGGCAACTCCAACTCCACGATCAATCTACATGCCATAGGAACAAATTCTGTTATCCGAAAACATACACCGCCTAAACTAAAATCCTTACTGATGGATCCCTTGCTTTTTACACTAACTCCATCTTTAAGTTTGCTATACCTAACAGGTACATGAGTTTCAATTCTAGGATGTTTTCTTTTTTCTGATACATTCTCCACTTTATTCGCCTCCATTTTGATTTTTTATATTGTCATACTCTTCGCGTAAATACTCTTCTCTAAGAAAGATCGCACTATCAATAAATCTTTCCAAAATTATACTTTTATCTATATTCCCCTCCTCAATTATATACTCTCCGTCTTTCTCTATTATACTTACTACAGGATTAAACAATGATGTCGGAATAAGTGTATTACTCTTTCATTCTGGTGCGACATTATAGGTATCCATTATTATTGAATATCCGGTAAAGTGCACCCTATTCTGCCTTTGAACTTCATACCTGGAGATAACGTCGTTAACATCCAAGCCACCGATCCTCTCTCCCTCTTCCTCCTCATCACCTTCACCATCAAAAAACAACGTGCCATAATCTTCAAATCCAACTTCTTCTAAACTACCTTCCTCCGATATATCCTGAATCACTTTCAGAACATCTTCCGATGTAAATTCAGGGTTTTCAGAAAGTACAAGAGCTGCCAAACCTGTTATAAACGCCGCGGAATAAGATGTTCCGGTCTCACCATCCGCCCCTTCAATCGTAACAACATCCCATGGAGCAAGAAGATCTAATTCACTGCCATAGTTACTCCATGCGGACAAACTTCCGTCTTCATCAACAGATCCCACAGTTATAATACCACCCTGTGCCGCTAAACTATTCTCCAGGATCAGATCCCCATCGTTACCGGCAGCCGCTATAAGTATAGCCCCCTGACTCAAAGCATAATCAATAGCCTCAGTCACCAATGTGTTGATTGGTAACAAACTAAATGACATACTAAGAATGTCCGCGCCGTTATTAACAGCATATCGTATAGCATCCGCGACAATTTCTGAAGAAGTGCTTCCTGTATCATCAAAAATTTTAAGAGCCATAAGATCAACATCCGGTGCTATCCCTGTTTCATCAATACCATACAAAACACTTGCTACCTGGGTTCCATGCCCTAGAACATCCGAAAAATCGCTATCAGGTGTATATTCGAATATATCAGAACCGGCAAAATCGTATCCTGTTATATTATTGATATCTAGCACTTCAGCATTAACACCCGTATCTAATAACGCAACTGTCACACCTTCTCCCAGCGTTATATCCTGTAAAGCTGTTACATTATTCAGAAAATAATTCATGTCTATAGAATCCGCGGTTACACTTCTATTAGCTACCCATTCTTCGCCTATGGTAAAGGATACCGGATCCCCGCTCACAGGATAGTCTACTACAGAAGGAGGCCATTCAGGAAGAGAATACGTTTCCTGATTTTCCACGGATAAAGCCGTGGAAGGCCTCCACTGATTCCAAGCAACAGTAGGATTATTGGGATCACTTGTCGGATCAAAGGGATACGCGGACCAAGACTCGGTTGAACCGTCTTTTTTAACAACAACATTCCATCCAACATTGTTTGGCCATGTTTCAGGATCCGCAACTTGTCCCCACATAAACCAATATTCACCTTCACCTGAAGCAGATTTGTAATACATTCTCGAGTCTCCGTCTACCAGCTTATAATCATATATCGTACCTGAGATATCAACTTTTCTGAACCCGATCTCATTTGCGTCTACATTATCATAAGAATCGTAAAAATAGTACAAAGTACCCGCGTAAACCCCAGTCTCAGTCATTTTTGCCTTTAAGTCGGTGCCCGCGTAATAAGCCTCATATGTTAGTACTTTTCCGCCTGCGTCGGTATACTTGTAAATCCTGCCATAATCATCTGAAAGATCTGAAGGAGTGTTATTGTCATAAAAAGCCTCATCATAATATTCATAAATAGTCCCGTCCGGCATAGTCTTTGTATCCATACGGCCACTATCAAAATACGTGTATTCAGTTCCGTCCGCTTCCACCTGACCTACCAACTTACCATTTACGTTATATTCGTATACCACAATAAAAACATTGTCCGTGTCATATTCGGAAACATACTGCCATTGTCTTGTCCCCACGAAATAATCGCTAAACGTCTTATAACTACCATCTACCGCGGTTTCCTTAATTAATAAACCATACCCTTCTCCCATATAATCTACATTTGTATATTCGTAGACAATCCCATCCGGCATTGTCTTTGTTTCCATTCGACCACTATCAACAAAATATGTGTATTCGGTTCCATCCGCTTCTACTTGACCCACCAGGCTACCATCTACATTATATTCGGATGTTACGATAAAAATGTTATTCTCGTCATATTCGGAAATATATTTAACCTGCCTAGTACTTACAAAATAGTCGCTAAACGTCTTATAAGTTAGGTCTGCGGCTACCTCCTTGACCAATAAACCGTAACCTTCTCCCA
>JAGLIU010000108.1 GCA_023142805.1 Candidatus Omnitrophota bacterium
CAGGATGTTCGGTGTCTGCCGGGATCCCGAGCGGTGGAATGATAACTTGGGAATTTAAGAAAAGATTGTATTGCGAAAAACACGATATAAATGTTGAAAAGTTCCAAGATTTGGAATCGGAGAGAAATAGAAGTATCCTTCAGGGCCATTTCAACGATCTTTCTGGTTATCCGTCTTATGGAGATAAAGATGAGTATTCATTTTATTTTGAGAAATATTTCCCCAAAAGTATCGACAGAAAGTGTTTCTTTCAGGAAAAAGTGAACAATGCAAACCCTACTATTGGACACAAAAGTTTTGGCCAGCTGATTGTTTCCCGTAGAGTAGATAGTGTTTTTACTACGAATTTCGACGAATTGCTTGAGAGTGGAATCAAAGCGATTAACCCAAGTGAATCTTTTATTGTGTTTACTCCAGACAATGTTCATCAGATTGACAAATTAAGAAAGAGTTCATATCCAAAAATAATAAAGTTACATGGTGATTACCGATATGATAAATTAAAGAACACGGGCGATGAAACACAGCGATTAGACTCAGAATTAAATAAATATTTCTCGGAAATATTACTTGAGAAGGGATTGATTGTTTTAGGGTATAGTGGCAACGATGAGTCAATAATGAAAGCGTTAAGAGAGGCATCTACGAAGGTCGATTCATTCCCCTTTGGGCTTATCTGGTGCATTCGTAAGGGGGACAAACCTAGGGATGAAATTATCCAATTTGTTGAAGAAATAAACAAGAAGAACAATCTTTCCGGATTCTTGGAGGTAGACGCTTCAGATGAGTTTCTGTACAACTTATACGAGAGTAGCGATGAAGGAGGGAATGCTACGCTTAATTCTTTGGGAGCAGATATTTTTAAGAAAAAGCTAAAATTTTCACTAAAACAAGCAAAGCAAAGCAAAGCATGACTCCTGTTAAGTTGAATGGAATTCAGGTGAAGCAATTCCCATCAACTTGTTATTCATTTGAGGCCGATATCACAGAATGGAAATTATTACGAGAAATTATTCAAGGTAAGAATGTCGTTGCGGCATTGTCTCGAGGTAAGGTATGTTGTTTCGGGGAGAGAGCAGAGATTGAAAAGACTTTTGATGGACACATTAAATCTAAGATTTCCATAGAAGACTTTGATGAAAAGCTTTTAGAGAGAGATAATAGTTTTTATGTGCTTATGCTTTATGATTTAATCAAGAGAACACTAGCGGGACGTTCGGGGTTAAAAGAGGGGAGTAGAAAAAATAGCTATTTTCTTGAAGATAGAAAAATAAGTGGAGTTAAGTCTATCGGGGGAAGTGAGGCGTACGAAGGGTTTAATCTTAGCCTAACCTTCTTAGATAAAAAGCTGTGGCTATTATTAAATCCCTCTGTTGAGATTAGATTTCCAAGCAAGGATAAGATATCTTTTAAGGAGAAAAAAGACAGAAAGCTTATTAAACAGACATTAAGTAATGAAATTTTGTCAAACAGATATAATAAAAAATATGACGAAGAACTAAACAAATGGCTTAACTATTTAAGGAATAAAAGTGATTCGGTACAATTTTCCATTGAAAACTTTTCAATGGATCTTGATGCTCGGTTTTGTTATGCAGGATATAAACTGACGGATAAGGCGTATTTTTTTCAAGGCATGGACGAACAGCCTGACTCCGCGTTAAGATTTCACCCCACAGAAGAAAACTATATGTCAATACATCCACTGAAAGGGCTGAAAAAATTTGGTCCATACGATTGTTCTTTTGAGGAAAAGCGACCTAATATCAAGGTGGCTTTAATTACTCCAGATAAAGGGTTTGATACTATTAGTAGGCACCTCAACGGGCTTAACGATGCAAAGAGTCCCATAACTGAAAAGGATTATCTAATTGAATATCCAGGTTTTAACAGTATTTATCAGAGGTTTCTAGAGGTTCCCAATAGCAGGGACAGTAAATGCTGCGTCCTGATAAGAGACGAGGACACTGCAGGTAAGTCGCAATTAAAATTTTATGAGTTACTAAAAAGGAAAATAGACTACTTTGACACCCTGAGGGGAGAATTTGATATATTGGTAATTTATTTTCCAGGGAATTATAGCGAATATCGTGAACTAAAGGATGAAACTGCTTATTTTGATTTGCATGATTCTGTGAAAATATATTGTGCAAAGAAAAATATTAAGGTTCAATTCGTAGAAGAAAAATCTACTATATATAAAGACCAAGCAAAAGTAAGATGGTGGCTTTCTTTGGCTACATATGTGAAGGCTAATGGAATACCATGGAGAGTCAAAGAGGAAGAGAAAAATTCTGCTTACATAGGTATAGGATATGCAGTTAAGACTAAAAGTAAAGAAATAGTGATTGGGTGCAGTCAACTTTTCGATTCTTCAGGGCAAGGACTTAGGTTTTTATTGCAACCAATAGAGAATCCAGTATATTATGGGAAAAATTCATATATGAGTAGAGAGGATGCTCGACGCCTGGTGCTCAGGCTTAAAGAAGCATATTTGCAAATGAATCCCAATACAAGATTAGACAAATTAGTTATACATAAGACTACGCATTTTACTAGGGATGAAATGGAGGGCATTGCACAGGCAGTGGAAGGGATTGACAGGGTAGAATTGTTGCAAATACAAAGAAATACTTGTTGGCGTGGAATGCGTTTGTTTAAAGGGTATAGCGGTAAGCATGGTCCAGATGGATATCCAGTAAAAAGGGGGACAGTGGTGCAGTTGGATGCGGATAGTTTACTTATTTGGACGCACGGAGCTATTATGAATAACGAGCTAGCCGGTCAACGAAGGAATTATTATCAAGGGGGAAGGGGTATTCCATCTCCTTTGTTGGTTAAGAGGTTTTGGGGGAAAGATTCAGCAGAAACGATAAGTAGTGACATGTTAAAATTAACCAAAATGAATTGGAATGGCGGACAGCTTTACAAGAAGATGCCAGTTACTTTAGACTTTTCACGCATTCTTTCGGAAATAGCTAAGCAAGAGGAAAGCCTGCATAGCGTTCCGTATGATTTTAGATTTTTTATGTAAAAATTCCTGATTGATAAATAAGGCCGATTCAGGGAAGATTGATGAAATATTGGTGCACAAAATATTTTAACTAGAGAGTTGCCAGGTACTATACCCAAAACTATGCGATCTCCTGGATACGAATCAAATACAGGGAAGAGATGGACATAACGAAAAATATTTACAACTTAACCTTTATGAGGTAAAATGCGTAATGCACAATTGAATACTTGAACATTTAACATAAATGGGATATACATGGCTAAGCAAAAGGGAACAGGCAGATTTAGAAGTGAAGTACAGAAGGATCTCTTCAGGATACCTATTTCTATAACCAAGGACATGGAAGGTTGGTTGCAGAAGTTGAGTAATGAGATGAAATCCTCTGGTGGTTATAAATTGCCTAAATCCTATGTAATAAGGAGTCTTCTCAATGCAGCTATGGCGCTTAAAATAGATGTTACGGCAGTACAGACAGAGAAAGAACTGGTATCAAGGATGTTGATAGCGATAAAAAAGTATAAATAGGGAAGCTTATATTTTTTTAATTTGAAAAGCACAAAAGAACATTACAAGGAATGAGGATAATATGAGTAAAAATGATTTTTGGTCAACTGGAACTCTAAATAAGGAGCAAATAGGCTTTCTTGATGGCATATCTAATGATGCTCGTTTTTCGGGTGGCAAGAGTTTTTCTAGGACGGCAATTATTAGAGCCTTGCTTGATGTAGCACGAAAGGTATCTGTGGATGTCAATGAGGTTAAAGGGGAAAAAGAACTAAAGGATAGATTCTTGTTAGCATTTGAAAAGTATAGATGAGATGAAAGGAGGAATAGTATGAAGAAAATAATTAGCATACTGATTATACTTATGTATCTTGGTTGTAATCAGGCATTCGCGGAAAATGATGATTTGATTAGCGCAGGGATAGGGCTTGCAGCAGGTCTCTTCGGAGGAGTTCTAGATGCTGCTTTGGGTGGAGAAAGTTCAAATAACAAGACATCTAAAAGATCAGCATTTGCTCTAAAACGTTTAGGATATGCTGAAGTAGATGACGCTCTTTTTGATATCCCGCTTGGCGCTTCTGTGGATACCGTTCTGAGCTGGTGTGAGAAAAATAATGTTGATATACTAAACCAGACAAAAAAAGATATAAACGAACATGCTAGAGAAGCAATGTGGCAGATAAATAAGTTAAAGACAAGAGTTACTTTCGAGAAATGGAAAAACCAAGTATTAGGTAAAAGTTTAGAGGGACTGTATGCGGAGATGGTTAGTAATGAGATTGTTAATTATAATGAAGCAGTACAGATGAATGAATTACAAAAAAATATGGAATTATTGAAAAATCCACATTTTCAATATCAGCAGAAGCAGCGATACTTCTATTCAGCTTATTCCGCAGGAATAAATATTAAGATTGACGGAGAGGAGCATACTTGCAAGGATAAAAGAATAACAGATGCAATCTATTATTTACGTATCAAACCAAGTAGACAGTCTGAACTGCTCTTGAGTCATAGTGTGGTAGCTATCGAAATTTTCTTTTTACGATTACCTGAGGGAGGGCTGGTTTCCCAAGTAGCTAAAGCAAAATTTTCGAATAATAGTAGACAAATATTAAAAAAAGAATTTGATCTTATATCTGAAACACTAAGAGAGAAGTATGGGAAGAGTGTTGTGGCGGAGTCACAAGCAAATACAGGGGAGCTCAGAAGCGATCCGTCAGAATGGGAAATTAAGCAAATTACGAACAATGATCTCTCATATTCAGATTTGATATTATGGCGAAAAAATATTTTTATGGTTGCGGAATACAGGAACACAATGGGAGGAGTTGTTTTTGACCGCGATCAATTTCTCCTTTTCTACTATAAGCCAGACAACGTAAAACGAGTTGCTGAGATATGTGAGAAAGCTTTAGATGATTATAGGAAAAATTTAGTCAAAAAGGAAAGTGAACATAAATATAAAGCTAAATCCTTATTTTAATAATTGCGTGAATTAATTAATATCGAGGAGGTTCCTAGAGGAGGTTCCTAATGGTAACGCAGAAGGTTAAGGCAGAAGATATAATTCAAGAGAAATCTAAAGAGGGGTGGCATGTTGTTTTTAAGGATGAAAATATTGTTACATTTAAGCGCAATAAGAAAAAATCATTTGGTGGAATTGTAGCATTTTGGTTTTTTTGCCCGTTTCTGCTAACGGGGATAGCATATTTAATTACTCCTGAAGCTATGGTGTTAGGGCTAGGATCGTTTGGATTTTGCTGGACAGTAGCAGGGATATGGACTCTCATAGGTATATTTGCTCCAGCCAAAGAAGAAATTTCTACGGTAAAGTTAAATCTCACAAGCGGAAAGATTTGTCCCAAGTGTAAAAAAATATATGACGATAGTTGGGATGTTTGTATTAACGATGGAACGAAACTAGAGCATACTAAGAAAAAACAGGATATAGTAAGAGAGGCGAATAGCAAATCTGATAATAATGAAGTATATCGTCAGATAGAAGAACTTTCCAAGTTAAAAGAAAAAAGTATCCTGTCTCAGGAAGAGTTCGATAGTAAGAAAAAAGAGCTGTTGGAAAGAATCTAAGGAAGAAGAAAATCATGAGATTTCTATATCTCGTAGTAGTAGGTTAAACCAAGCCTCCTCAAAAAAAGAAGCGAAAAAAGACAAACTACATTCAATATAATTAAGTAGTGCTTGACAGTTCTTAAAAGCTCGTGTATGCTTTCATTATGGAAACATTCACCTGGAAAGAGAATGGGTATGACCCCAACAAGGAACTAGTTACGGCCCAAAAAGTCGAAGAGTTTCTGAAGAGCAGAAATAAAACCAGGTATTGGTTTCATAATCTTGGGGCAAGGCACCATCTTTTGCCCTCTCCAATAATCAAACCAATTATGCATTCGGAAAGGAGTCCTGGGGGGCGAAAACTTAATACAAAGCTCCCAAAGCACGCAAAAAAGACATTCAAAAAACTCAAAGGACGAGAGGTGTTTTATCCTAAAGAAATAACAAAATACCTTGAGCTCATAATAAATCTGAAAGAGGAGAACAAAAGCTTTCAAGATATTGTAAAGGATGAATGCGTGCAAAGAGAATTATGTAAACTCAAATATTTAGTTAAAACTGATTTATATACAGATCCCGTAGTTAAAGTGCGTGATTGCTTTTTTAACTTTAAAGCCTCAAGGCAAATTATTATAGATCGTGGCATTTTAGATGATGACAAAACCATGCTTGACTATCTCAATCAACTTTGCAAGGTAGTTGAAGAAAAGTGGGAAAAATATTTCTTACTTACCATGCAAATCCGCCATAGTGCCAAGAAGCATGAAATGGTTGATAAGTCCCTGATGATGGAAAAAGAGAAGTTAGCAAACAGCATTATTTTTAAAAACAGAATTATGGAGGGGGCAATTAAAGTTGTAGCAGATATGTTGAAGAGGAAAGAAATTTCGTGGGAAAAATATTTCGGATTAGTACTAAAATTTGGAGAGGACCCAAAGAAAAAAAGAGGATCATAAGAAA
>JAGLIU010000109.1 GCA_023142805.1 Candidatus Omnitrophota bacterium
CCCTGCGCCCTCACTTTGTTCGGGCTTGGTGTCCTACCTTATTGTCGATTTTTATTTCATCAAGAAGATTTCGAAAGAAGGCATCTCCTTGGGTAGGGAATCTCGTCACTTCGTTTCCTCGGTTTCCTACCCCAAAGAGCCAGACATAAAAAAAGAGTAGCCCTTTATCAGGCTACTCTTTTTTTTATGTCTGTAGATAAATCGTCTATGCGTTAATCCCTGCGAACGATTTATCTGTAACTCCGATCAAAATCTCCGATGAAAACAAGTTTTCTCGTAGATTTCTCTCTCCGTTACTCTCCTCGTGCAGGGACTCTCGCTCCTCACTTCGTTCGAAGCTCGGGTTCCTACCCGAGACTGGGGTAAAAGAAATTTATCAAAAATAGACATTCTTAGATTTTTTCCTTTAATAAAAAGAACTTATTTGGTAAAATCAAATTTGAAAAGCTAAATTTAACAATCAACCGAAACTAAAAAGCTCGGATATGATAAGTGATCAAATCTCACAAGCTGATTCAATTTGTAGGGTTTTTTATTTCAGGATAATATGAAAAATAAAAATGTTTATATAATTGCTGGGCCTAATGGTTCCGGTAAAACAACGTTTGCTAAGACCTTTTTACCTGAGTACGCTGAATGTAACCGATTCATTAATGCGGATCTTATTGCTTCGGGACTATCTCCTTTTTCGCCGCAACAGGTTGCCATTAAATCGGGAAAACTGGTTTTAGAGCAGATTAAAGAATACTCAAATATCGGCGTTGATTTTGGATTTGAAACAACTATGTCAGGAGTAACATATCTGAAATATTTTAAGATGTTGAAAGAAAGGAACTATAAAATACATGTTTTCTTTCTGTGGATACCAAATTCTCAGCTTGCGATAGCCAGAGTTAGAGATCGAGTAATACAAGGCGGACACAATGTGCCGATTCAAGACATAAAACGTAGATTTAAACGAAGTATGGAAAAGTTTTTCAATAATTATCGTTTATTATCTAACCAATGGATGCTGTTCAATAATGAGCAGTCCAAGCCCAAACTTATTGCTAGAAAGCAAAATGCGCACATAGATGTCATTGATCAGAATTTGTTCGAAAAGATAGTCCAAAAAGCTGGAGTTAAATTATGAAAAAACGAATGACGATTCAGGATAAAGCCGAACTCGCAATGAAAAAAGCGATCAAGAAAGTCGTTGCCCAGCACAAAAAAGACGGCCGCCCGCTTGCCGTTTGGGAAAACGGAAAAGTTAAAAAAGTGACCGCGAAATAGGTAACTATATCAAAACGCTATATGTAACCCTGCAAGTCGAAAACAAAGGGGTCAGACAAAACAGTTAAGAACTTAACTGTAAATGGTGGTAATTTTTCAAGGACTATATCTACTTCTTTTAAAGTTCTATTCAAGAGTAACTCCTTTGCCTGTAAAGTTTACCATATTGGCTAGGCATCTGGCTAGCATACTGCTATAATAAATGACAGTCGAATTATACATCCAATAGTGACGCATATTTTTCATAAGTAGGAGTGTTCATGGGACCAATGCTTATTTTCGATAAGTCAACCTTAGAAAGTCTAAATCCTGATGAGGCATTATGGCTCGATACTTTTTTTTCAGCCAACATAACTCCGCTTTTTTTCATTGAAACTCTTGCAGACTTAGAAAAAGAAATTAGAAAGAAGCGCACAGCCGAAGACGTGGTAGGTAGTTTAGCCTACAAAACGCCTGATATGAGCTCCTGTCCAAATGTACACCACACATCACTCTTAGTCGGAGAACTGTCGGGCCTTGGTAAATTTGAAATGGGAGATGGTAGACCAGTTGTATCTGGTGGTCAAATGAAAGAGTTAGGAGGTAAAACAGGTGTCGTATTTGAACTGTCTCCTGAAGCAGAGGCTTTCGGACGATGGCAAAAAAAAGAGTTTTTGGACATTGAACGCTTAAATGCCAAAGCATGGAGACGGGCTTTAACTAATATTAATTTTGAGGAAAAGTATAAATCATTTCAAATGTTTTTCCCATTAGGAAAACCCAAAACTTTAGTAGATGTAAAAAAGTTTGTTGATTTTTATTTAGACGGTCCGGATCAAGAAAAAACACTCATTTTTGGGCTCTCTTTACTTGATCTTCCACAACACTTACAAATAGAAACAATTGCAAGATGGAATTTTTCGGAGAAGCCAAAAATTCGACAATTCGCTCCATATTTTACACATATATTTTCTGTTGATTTATTTTTTTATTTTGCTATTGCGTCTGACCTTATTGGACGCGGACGTCCAAGTCATAAAATTGATTTAACCTATCTATATTACTTACCGTTTTGTATGGTTTTTACTTCAAACGATAAGTTACATTCG
>JAGLIU010000011.1 GCA_023142805.1 Candidatus Omnitrophota bacterium
TCTATAATACCTACTCTACCAAGATATCCGGTATTCAAACACCGCTTACAACCCACGGAACGATAGATCTTTTTAACCTTGCCTTTTGGATCAAAAAGATTGTATTTTTTCGCTGTTTTTTTCTCCGGAACATATATCTCGCGACAATCTGGACACAATTTCCTCAACAATCTCTGCGCCGCGATAAGTTCTACCGAAGCCGCTATCAAAAACGGTTCTATACCCATATTTGTCATTCTAACAACTGATCCGGCCGCTGTGTTCGTATGCAAAGTGCTCAGCACTAAATGTCCCGTTAACGCGGATTTTATCGCGACATCCAGAGTTTCCAGATCCCTTATCTCCCCGACCATGATTATATCCGGATCTTGACGGAGTATAGACCTTAAACAACCCGCGAACGTAAGCCCGATCTCCTCGTGCACCGCGACCTGATTAAACCCTTTTATCTCATACTCAACAGGATCTTCCACTGTAATTATATTCTTTCCGGGGTCATCCACATACTTGAGAACTGAATACAGTGTTGTTGTTTTTCCCGAACCGGTAGGACCGCATATCAGTATCATACCATGAGGTTTCTTCCCCTCTTCTTTTATCTTATTTTTTTCTCTTTCCTTAAACCCCAAAGTATCCAGGTCTATCATTGCCTGTTTTTTATCAAGTATTCTAAGCGCTACTTTTTCTCCGTAACTCGAAGGGATCGTAGAGATCCTGAAATCAACTTTCCTATTCTCTATTTTCACTCTAAATCTTCCGTCTTGAGGAAGCCGCTTCTCCGCGATATCCAGATCTGACATAACCTTAAACCTGGAGACCAGTGCCTGATGAAACTTTTTCGGAGGCTCATAACGCACATGCAGCATCCCGTCTATTCTAAGCCTGACCCTGGATTTTTCATACATAGGCTCCAGCAAAATATCACTCGCGCGTTCCTTTACAGCACTACTCAGTATCATATTTGTAAGTCTGACTATCGGAGCTTCCTCGGTTATTTTCAACAGTTCTCCGGATGATATATCTTCACCATCTTCCGAGATCATCTCCACACCAGTACTTTTCATATCATCCACGATCATATTTATCTTTTCATCCGTAGATTTGGCGTAATATTTTTCAATGGCCTCGTCCATCTCCTCTTCACTGGCTATAACCGGACTGATATTCAAATGTGTCAGGACCTTCAGATCATCAAGCGCGACAATATTTAAAGGATCCACCATCGCGACGGTAAGCTGCTTTTCCGTACGGGAAATAGGTAATATTTTATAATTCTCCGTGATCTTTCTTGGGATCACACTCAAAATAGCGGGATCAATACTAAAACTTGATAATTTTATGGGAGGAAATCCAAACTCTTCGCTTATCGTCCCCAAGAGATTCTCTTTTGAAACAACACCCATTTCAACGAGAATATCACTAAGGTTGCCTCCTTTTTCCGCACAGATCTCACCGGCACGTTTAAGGTCCTTCAAAGCAACCAGTTTCTTTTTAACAAGAATGTCGCAAATTTTCTTTGTTAAAGCTACTGCCATATCTTATCCTTCCGCAACCGCTACCCACTATAAAGTTTATCCAAAGCATCCCTGATAGATGTTACTGTACTGATAAATATCTGTATATTTTTCTTTGAAACCATTTCAATATCTTCCACCGCGTCCTTGTTAAGAGGATTAGACATCGCGACACTTAAGATACCCCCCATCACATCCAGAGGGATCACATTGTACTGCCGCGCCACGTTCTCGGGAATCACCTCCGTCATTTGCTTTTTAAGCTCATAATTTTCTAAGGGAAGATAGGGATATCCGTATTGTACGGTCAATGCCTGCACAATATCCTGCTCTTTCACGTATCCCAGCTTAACCAGTATCTCTCCTATCAACCCGCCTTCACGTTTCTGAAAATCTAAAGCACGTTTCAACTGTTCATCAGACAAAACATCTATAGAAATAAGAATGTTTCCCAGCTTTTTATGTTCCATCTCGTTCCCGGCCACGATACCTCTCCTCTTGTTACTATGTTATCAATTTCTTCAACTCTTCAATATCGGGAGATCTTTCCAACGCGTCTTCAGCCTTGATCTTTCCCTCTTGATAAAGTTCAACTAACGCTTGATTCATCGTCCTCATACCACTTTTTTGTGAAGTCTGTATAGTCGAATAGATCTGATGTTCCTTTGCGTCCCGTATCATACTTCTGATCGCGGGGTTAGCGATAAGTATTTCCGTAGCCAACACTCTTCCCACACCTTCCGCGCGAGGAATAAGCTGTTGAGAAATTACTCCCGTTAAAACAAACGATAATTGAGCCCTCCTCTGTTTCTGCTGATGGGAAGGAAAAACATCTATTATCCGGTTTATTGACTGCACACTATCGGATGTGTGAAGTGTTCCCAAAACCAGATGTCCCGTATCCGCGATAATAAGCGCTTCTCTTATGGTTTCGAGATCCCGCATTTCCCCTATCAAGATAACATCCGGATCCTGACGTAAAGCGTGGATAAGCGCGTCACTGAACGTATGTGTATCCTCCAATAGCTGCCTTTGCTCTATGATAGCTTTTTTATTTTCATAGACTATTTCTATCGGATCCTCCACCGTCACTATATGACACTTACGCGTGTTATTTATTTCATCGACCATTGCCGCCTGCGTCGTAGATTTTCCGCTTCCCGTGGCGCCGGTAACAAGTATGAGCCCCCTCTTGTATTTACAAAACTGTTTGAGAACTTCTTCAGGTAACCCACATTCGCTTATACTCATGATATGTAAAGGAATATAACGTAGAGCACAACCCACGTTCAATCTTTGCATAAACACATTACCCCTAAAACGAGCTACACCTTCAATAGCGAACGAAAAATCCAATTCCAGGTTTTTTTCGAACTTTTTAATTTGTTCTTCCGTCAGTAAACTATATATGATCTTTTTAGCTTCATCCCGGGATAACGGAACATCGCTTGCTTCCACAAGAACATCATCTATTCTATAGTGCATTGGGGTATTCGCTCCTATGTGAAGATCAGAGGCCCGCTTTTCCGGCATTTTAATTAATAGTTTTTTTATTTCTTCTGTCATCAGTCCCCTCCTGACACGTGATCATTGTACCTGTTAGTATCTCCATCTATGTAAGCCTTATTCCCCTACCACACAATTCTTACGCGCTTTCGCCCTGACCAAATATTTTCTGGCACTTGAAACTATTTCTTTCACGGTCGATCCGTCAATAGGATTTTCTCCAACGCCTATGCTCGCGGTAACATGCTCCCTTATTTCAAGAGACACGTCCACCACTTCTATTTTCCTTCTTATTTCCTCCGCTAACTCAAGACTTTCTTTTTTATTTTTCTCGGGCAAAAGTATCCCGAATTCGGCAAAAGAGATCCTCGCTATCTTACCTACAGAAGGTACCATTTCTCCCAAAAAACCACTTATCGCTTTGATCACAACATCCGCGGTTCCTTGCCCGTTAGATGTAACATAACCCTCATGATCATCCAAGGAGATAAGCATCAAAGAGCAGGGACGCTGATAATACAACGCGCGATTAAGTTCCTCTTTCATGTATTCTTCAAGATAGGAGAATGTATAAAAGCCCGTAAGCTCATCAACCACTTTATCCACTTTTGCTTTTCCTGAAAGCAATTGTGAACTCTGATACCCCAGAACAAGTTCTTTTTCAAACGCTTTAAGAATATCTATTTCCTCAGGGGTAAACTCTTTCTCCACACCAAAGATGCCAAACACGATCACCCCGATCACTTCTTTTTTCAACCTCATAGGAAGCAGGACCACATTGATCTTTCCTAATCGTTTATGCATTCTTTCCTGCCATAACTCTTTCAGGTTGTTCCCATCCACTACCAAATAGTCGTTTTCGGACAAAGACTTCTCCAGTAATGATATCTCTACTTCTATATCCCTTGTGGCCACAGTTTCATTAGAATCACTGTGAAGCGATCTCGCGATATATTCACCGTTTTTCCCTCTTATAAAAATGGCACAGAAACTGTCAGATAATTCCAACGTTATCTTCTCAGCCGCGTAATCCCCCATTTCGGGAAGACTGACACCGGAATTTATTAAATCACCCAGATTCATTAAATGCGTAAGAGTGTTCGCTTTCTTATGTATTTTAAGACTTAAGTAAGCCGTTTCATCGCTGTATTCCTGCAACTGTTCAATATGGTTCCTCATCTTATTCGACATCTTGTTAATAGCGTTCACGATCTCTCCCAGCTCATCTTCACTAGTAACATTGATCTCAGAACTATAACCGCTTTCTGACATTATCTTCATCCCGGAAGCTATTTTAATAAGCGGCAATACTATCTTTCTGATGACTATATACCCCAATCCCGCTAAAACCAATACCAGAAAAATGACCATCGAACTCTGATACATTACTTGCTGAGACAACGGAAAAATATACACTGCTATGAAATAAAACAAACTCAAAATTGGAATGATCGTCATCAAGGTAAAAGCTATCAAGAGTTTATAGTGAACACTTTTTTGATCGATCGACATTTTTCTTAAACCCTCCATAAAAAACCCCCAATATTCCATCGCGTAATAAGATGAAAATTCAAGCTTTTTGGTGTACTAAGCACCCTTTCTCGCATATAAAGATTACCTAATGAGAAGTAGAAAGTCAAAAATATGATTAAAATAATGTGGTGGGGTACTATCTTTATGTATAGTTCCGAGTATATTGGCCTTTAAAGACCGTGAAATCCGCTTTTTTTGTAATCTTTTTCAAACTGTTACCCGCTCGTGTCGATATTAATAAATTTTTCGCGTACTTAAAGGGCGGGGACGGAGCTTCGTCCCTACTTCATCTATTTGCTCTCCGGCTTACGCTAAGCAAAAGTCCCGCCGCGAACAAAGTCGCTATAGTATTCGACCCTCCGTAACTTATCGCCGGCAAAGGCAATCCCACAACCGGCATAAGCCCTATTGTCATCGAGATATTCACTACCACTTGAAAAGCGATCAGAGTTACTACCCCGGTCGAAATAACTTTTCCATACATATCCTTAACCTCGGAAATTATCTTGATCCCGCGAACAAGGATCAAAGCGTATAATCCCAAAAGTGCCATTGCCCCGATAAATCCCCATTCTTCCCCTATTACCGAAAAAATAAAATCCGTATGCCTTTCGGGAAGAAACCTTAAATAACTTTGCGTACCGTTCAGCCATCCCTTACCAAACAAACCGCCGGAACCTATCGCTATCTTTGATTGTATTATCGTATATCCCGCACCTAAAGGATCCAGATCCGGGTTCAAAAAAACCATCAAACGGTTCTTCTGGTAGTCCTTTAAAAAATGCCACAAAAAGGGCAAAGACGATAACGCCCCAAACAGAGTTACAGCTATATATTTTTTACCGCATCCACACACGAACAAAACAGAGAGAAGTATCGGAACAAGAACAAAAGCGGTTCCAAGATCCGGTTGCAAAAATATTAAAAGAACAGCCGGAGATACCAGAAGAAAAGCACCAACATATGTTCCCAGTGTTTTTATCTTTTCTCTGCGCTCTCCGAAAAAATACGCGAGTATCAATATAACCGTTATTTTGACAAACTCGGACGGTTGAAGGGAAATCGGACCTAAAGAGATCCAGCGTCTTGCCCCATACCTTTCGCCTCCAAAAACAAGCAAAAAGATCAAAAGAACGATATTAAAGCCATACGCGACATAGGCAAAATTAAGCACTCTTAAATAATCAACGTTCGCGAATACAAAAAGCAATACAAATCCCAATAAAACCCATATACTCTGTTTTATAACCAGTGGATTTATCCCCGTAGCGGGATCTCCCCCGTTCCACGTCGCTGAATAAATAAAAGCGATCCCTAAAAATGCCACAAGCATAACCGCGGCCAGTAATATTTTATCAATTCGTCCTATTCGATCTCTTACCATAAATTTCTTCTCTGCTTCGCGTTCATTCGGTTGTAGGGGTGAAAAGGGTCAAAGAGTCAAAAGAGTCACAGAATCAAGGGAATTAA
>JAGLIU010000110.1 GCA_023142805.1 Candidatus Omnitrophota bacterium
CCGGATCTGCTTCTATGTGAATCTCCTTATCGAAATAACCAATTTTATCAACACCAGAGACAAGCGGTATTTCTTCAAGAGCTAGCTCAAGTCTTCTTGCCTTGCTCCTCAATGATTTGTGGTCCGCATCAGATAAGGCTATCTCTATAATCGGCAAATCATCTGTTTTGAGTTCCTTAACTAGAGGTGCATCTTCAACTTCTGAAGGAAGATCATTAACCAAATCTACGGCTACTCTTATGTCCAAAATAGTTTCCTCTATCTCTTTCCTGGAATAAGATTCATCCAACTGAATAAATATTGATGACAAATTGTCGGCTGAAATGGATTCAAAATAATCTACACCTGTTATTTCTCTTATTTCCTCTTCAAGCGGTATGGTAACATTCAGCTCAACGTCTTCGGGTGAAGCTCCCGGATATACAGTCGTGATCTGTACTTGATTAAGTTCTATACTGGGCATTCCTTCCTTAGGTATATTTTTGAAAGTGATCAGCCCCAGAAGAAATAACCCGAGAACAAACACGTTAACAGCTACCTTATTATCAAGAAAGTATTTAATTAAAATCATAATTTTACCCTCAGGTTATAGTTTTCTAGTATTTTTCCTTTTTTAAGTTCCAGGTCAACAAGTGCGCTATGAAGTTGATATTGAGCTAAAACTGAAGATTGTTCCGCAAGAATAACATCTTCCTGATAACGAATTATAGTGTCTGTATTCGATCTGCCCAAATTAAAACGTTTTTCTTCTTCTTCCAGCTTTTGTGCTTGCAGTTTTGCGACATCAATACTATTTAATGCAAACTCTTTATAAATATTACAATCACGAACCTGATCAATAATTTCAATAGTTATTTTTCTTTCTACAAGTTTCAGTGCTACTAATGCTTTTGCTTTCTCATATTCAGCTTTTTCCAATTTTGCCTTCGCGTCTCTGTTTTCTAACGGTAAACTAAATATTAACCCAATAGAATAATTTGTATTGTTTTCTGACGTAATATTTGTAACAGATCGCTTAAAATGATCTCCCAAACCGTTTCTTGCCAATGAAGCGGCTAAATTTATAGTCGGAAAATTATTGTTTTTTTCGACAACCAGACTAATCCCTCGGGCTATAATTTCATTTTTTGCTCTCAAATAATCCCTCCTATTATCAAAAGCAATTCTTAAAGATTCTATAAAATCTTGGTCAACAATATCCAAATGATAGTCCTCGGTAGGTATAATAACCATATTATCTTCTGTAATATTTAACAATAGCTTTAAAAGATTTTCTTTAGTTTTGACAAAGTTTTTTTCCAATATAAGATTGTTGACTCTATTTTTGTAATTGGCTTCGGATGCGATAGCATCAGGCATCTCGACTAATCCATCTTTCAGTTTTTTTTGCTGCAGGTCATAAAGCTGCTTAGCTTGATCAACCATATTTTTTTGAATTTCTACATTTTTAAGCTGCAAAACTAAATCCCAATAAACTTTTTTTATTACGCTTACAACAGTCTCTATCTTTTCTAAAGATGTGTATCCTGAGTTTTCTATGTTTATTTTCGTGATATCAATGTTTTTTCTATCCTTAATCCCAAAAAAGTTTTTACCTAACTCTTGTTCTAACGCTATGTTTAAAGATGAATCATAATTCAAAACAGAAATAGCAGAACTTGCGTCAGTCCATTTTCTATTATTATCCATTTCCACCTCAACAGTTGTGCCTGAAGAAAATTTCTTGGATATTCCTACATTATAATCATTATCAATTGTTTTTGTTCCGGTCGAAGATGATATCTTATTGCTCTGATCGTCCTGATAATTAATTTCTGCCTCTAGAATAACATCAAATATTGATTTTGCCATATCAAGAGCGGTTCCTGCGATATAAGCATCGTATTTGGCCATCTGGATATCAAGGTTATTTTCTAACGCAAGAGCTGTTACTTCCTCCAGAGATAAATTAAATATTTTGTTTTCACCTTGAGCAAAAACAAAACTTGTGTAACCAAAAATCAACAAAAACACTGCCACCATACACTTAGTTAATCTTTTCATTTTTCTCCATATCAAGTAAAAATCTTTTAACAAATAAAACCCCGTCATCCCGAAACCCTGCAAAGAAAAACTTATCGTCATCCCGGAACCCTACAAAGACAAAACTTATCGTCATCCCGGAATCCTGGCAAAGCCAGGATATCCGGGATCCAATAACACTATGTCAACATCAAGGGCTGCCCCCCGCGTTCTTTCCTAGCCAAATCAATCTCCTGTTAAATTATTTCTAATGTCGAAACCCGACCCCTCTGTTCTTCCAATTAGAAAATCTGTTTTACATTTTTTTATAAGCCTCTTCAATTATCTTTCTGTGAGTTAAAAAAGGAATATGGGGAATATCTTCCCTGTTTACAAATATCGCTTCTTTCAGTTCACCGTTTAAAAAAATGCTCTCATCTGATGCCCTAACAACATAACCTATGATAAGTATAGATCCATATTCTTTGGTCTTCTGGACATAAACTCCTGTCAATCTGTTTATTTGCCCCTTTACCCCTGTCTCTTCTTTGAGCTCACGCAAACAAGCCTTTTCCGGAGTTTCCTTCGTCTCAACAAACCCCCCGGGCAAAGCCCATTTATTATAACCAGGTTCAAGATTTCTTTTGGTTATAAGTATTTTGCCCCGGTCATTTATCGCTGCGCAAACCACAACTGGAAGAGGATTTTTATAATCTATCCAGCCGCATTTTCGACAAATCGATCTTTCCCGCCCATCCACCTTGTTCCGTCGCAAAGAATATTTACATAAAGGACAAAATTTAAATGTATTTCCCATTATTTCAACTTTTCGAGTTCGTCCAGGGTTTTCACCGCAACAATTTTTTCTTTATTAAAATATTTTTTCATTCTTATAAGACATTTATCTTTTTCTTTATCATCGCCGAGATGTTTCGCGCAAAGTTCCATGAATCCTTTGGTCTTCTCTACATTTGCTTTCACATCATCGGGTATTTTCTCGCTATCATGCCTTACTGCTTCTTCTGGACATACACTGTGGCAAATACCGCAACGGATGCATTCTTCCATATTTATCTTTGCTTTTTCACCCTCTATCGTTATCGCATTCACCGAACACTTCTTTATACAAATATTACAACCAGTACATTTTTCTTCATCAATCCAAGGCATTTTAACCTCCTTCATAAATCGTCACTATCTTTTGCAAATAACCGCCTATACGCTTGACCGTAGGTTTATTATTATCCATTTTCGCCTCTCTTATTTCTTCTTTTGGATAAAATTTCCAAATTGATTAAAAACATTTCTAGAAGAAGACTGTTTCGAAAAAACATGCGTCTCATTGACAAACCTTATATCTTCTACCGTAAAAAAGGCATTTGGATTAAACTCCTTTATTACACCGATCAGATCAGCAACATGGTTTCTTTTTACAACAGAAAATATAAGTTTTACTGGTCCGATTACACCTTCTCCATCAATACTAGTAACCCCATATTTTTTCGCTTTAAGCACCTCGACTAACTCTGCAGCATCCTTTCCTGTTACAATGCGTACAACTCTATTTCCCATGGAAAGCTTTCTTTCAATAGTAATCCCTACAAAATTTCCCATGCCAAAACCAGCAGCATACGCTATATAGTGTAGGGGACTGTTCAAATTCTGCATAATCTGACTTATAGCAAAAAGCCATATTAGTATTTCGAAAAATCCTAAAATCGCCGCAAGATATCTTATCCCTCGAGAGATAAAAATAATTCTCATGGTTCCCATGCTAACATCAGCAATCCTTATAAAAAAGATTAGCAAGGGAACTACAAAATAAGTTACCATCTCATTTGTAGACATATAAAAGTTCCTATTTAGTTTTGTTAATCAAAAACGAAAGAGTCCAACCTCAAAATTAGAAATAAGATTACTTGCCTCTTTCCTCAAACCCTTATCCTTCACCATTTCACGTCCCAATCCCAACACAACTTTACTCCCCACCAAACACTAAGAAAAAGAAAGAGAGAAATAAACCCTCGTCATCCAGGAACCCTGCAAAGACAAAACTTATCATCATCCCATAATCCTAACAAAGAAAAAACTTATCGTCATCCCGGAATCCTGGCAAAGACAGGATATCTGGGATCCAATAACATTATGTCAACATCAAGGTCCACCCCTCTCCTTCTTTCCTAGCCAGATCAGTCCCCTGTCAAATTGTTTCCAATGTCCAACCCGACCCCTCTGTTCTTCACGAACTATCTTCTTAAAATATACCCAGTTGCTCTTCCCTTACCAATTTTTTGAATAATACCAGACTCCATAAGTTGATTAAAATCCTTACGTGCCGTTTCATCAGAACATTGTCCAAGTTTACAATATTTTTTGGTTGTCATTTTTTCGGAATGTTCAAGCATCCACTTGATCGCTTTTATTTGTTTTTTATCGAGTTTTGCCTGAGTTTTGTGACTTAGAAGACCTCTTATATCCTTAACCTTTGTTTCTTTTTCAATTTCGGTCTGTACATCATTCAATTGATCGGTAAGTGCTTTCAAATAATATATAATGAAAAATGTTGCATCATTACCATGATCTCTAGTATTCTGTATAGAACGATAATATGCAGCTCGATGATGATCAAAATAATCTGAAGGTGAGAGAAAATTAATAAATTGGTAATCTTGATTCATTAAATACAAATTTGACAAAGCTCTAGCTGATCGCCCATTACCATCGTCAAACGGGTGTATGTGCACAAAATGTAAATGTACTAATGCTGCTTTGATTAACGGATGAATCTCAGGAAAGCCATTTACCCACTTAATATATGCATCCATCATTTGCATTACTTTGGAGGCTGGCGGACCTTCATAAACAACTTTGCCTTGCCCATTTACCACGCATATAGGACCTTTACGATACTTCCCAACAGTAATCGGTCTTTCTTTATGAGTATTTAGAACAAGTGTTTTATGTAGTCTATAAATCATTTTATGGTCGAATGGCTGACCGCTTTGACTGCGGATATATTTCAATACATCTCTGTTGTTAATGATCATCTGAAGACTTTCATCCCCATAGTCTTTCTTCGAAGGTTTATTCAAATAAAGCAATGCCTCCTCTAATGATGTTACGGCCCCCTCAATACGGCTAGAATAATAAGCTTCTTTCTTTTCAACGTCAGACTCTAACTTACTTAAAAACTTTTTAGGTAATTTAAGGGAGGTTAAAAAGCCCCTGCTCCTTTCTATCCCTGAAATCAGGTCTAGAATATTAGGAGATAAAACAAACCAGAATTGTTCCCCCTTTTTGTCCAAAAGTTCCAGTTGATTTGCTTTATGACAGCGGTCTTTTTCAACCTTTTTCCATTCAGCAAGGCTATATTTAGCTATAATTTTCTTTTTTTCCAAGTAATTATTCATACCAAATCGCCAACCTTTCGCCAATAGTATACCTTGTTCCCTATTGATTGGCAAGAGCAATCGCCAACCTTTCGCGAATCAATCGCCAACCATAAAAGTCTTCCTTTGGGCACTAAATTATTTTTAAAACCCAAAAAGCCCCAAGCTATTGTAATTAAATAACTTGGGGCTTTTATTTTTATATAGTAGAAGTACCGGAACCAGGTACCATTCGTAGCTAAAATCGGCTAAAGTTCCCGTTTTAGTTCCCGTTTTTTCTCCTTTTATCTCTATTTTACCAGTTCAAGGACACTCAAAACAAAGGAGTCAGACCAAGTTTTATTATACCATGTTAAGCATCCACTTTTTCCGAGAAACTCCAACCTGACCTCTTTATTCAGACTCGGATCACACCCTTTGTCCAATGTCCAGACC
>JAGLIU010000111.1 GCA_023142805.1 Candidatus Omnitrophota bacterium
AATAATAGTGAATTTCGCAAACAAGGCTATTTTTTGGAACTTTAGTAAGTTTGTACAAAAGAAAAAAAAAAGCATTAAAATAAATGCTTAAAGAAAGCAATAAATAAAATACGCTGGGATGTGGTGTAATTGGTAACACAGGGGATTCTGGTTCCTCCGTTTCTGGTTCGAGTCCAGGCATCCCAGCCATTAAATGAAAAAACCCTCAACGAGGGTTTTTTCATTTAATCGACTGTGTAACGGGACGAAGGTGGAAGTAATATAAAAATAATGTAACACCGAGTCTGACCGAATGCCGAAGGCAAGCGAGGACTCCGGACGAGGCCATGAGGAAATGCGGGAGAGGGCGTAAAGTAATGCGACAGATAGGAGCATTATAGCCCGATCCAGCCAGGCATCTCAGCCAATTTTGTTTAAGCACAGTCCGAATTCGTATTTGGGTTGTGCTTTTTCTTTATAACCCCTATAAAAATTAGGTACTTGCGAGGCAATACTACTCAAGAAGAGTCAAGGTATTACTATGTCTAAAAAGTACTGGTTTTGGTGTTTTTGGTGGTGATTTGGTGGTGAAAAAAGGAGGGGGGCGCAGGTTACACGACTCTACACCCTCTATTTCTTGTGCTTTTAGTCGGGAGTGATATAATAAGTTTTATTATGGCAAAATATGACGTTGATATACCAAAGCCAGACCCAGCTGATTGGGCACATACGCTTGCAAAGGTTGTATTGTCGGCTGTTCCAATGATTGGAGGTCCTGCTGCAGAACTTTTTGGCGCAATAATTACACCTTCATTAGCTAAACGCCGAGAAGAGTGGATCAAAGCGATAGCATCAGGGTTAAAAGAGTTGGAACAGAAAGAGGAGGGTTTTAAAGTCGAAAATCTTCTGGGGGACGAATCGTTTGTTACTATACTTTTACAGGCTAGTCAAGCTGCCCTTCGAGACCATAAAAAGGAAAAAATACAGTGTCTTAGGAATGCTACGTTAAATTCTGCGTTACCCGGTGCTCCTGAAGATTTTTGGAAGGGAAAATATATAAACTTTATCGAGACATTATCCCCTTGGCATATTCGAATGTTAGTCTTTCTTGATCATCCATATGAATACTGTAAGGAAAACAAGATAACGGCAACCATTTCACCTGGGGGAGCGCTAGAACTTCAAAAGATTGGAGAGCAAATTTTTTCAGATATCTCAGAAAGAAAGTGGAATTATTTTAATATACTCTTTGGGGATTTAAATTCTCTCGGACTTATAACGAAGGATCACTTCAATAATATTTATCATAAGGAGTCAAACTTTTTCTCTGATGATTGCTTTGTGTCTGACTTTGCAAAGGATTTTTTGAAATTTTTGACATCACCACTCGAGTGAAAAAACTAGAGAGTAGATATGATGTGTTTCGTGTTAGATGAGAAGGATAAAATATGACAAATGAAACTTGGAATATAAAAGAATTAAGGGAGTTACTCGGAGATAAGCTTGCGGGAGAGTGTGGTAAGAGATTTGAAGCATATGTCGACTCATATATCTATAAACAAAGAAGGACTGTTTGCCATAAAAAAACTTTCAATAAAATTACAGGAGAACTTTTTTCTAAGAGTAAAATAGATTTTGATAATCAAGAGGTGCAATTTGCGCTAGATTCTGCCATGGCTGAGGTTGAAGCAATAGCTCAACTATTAAATTCTCTGGGCGATATACTTGTACAGATTGTGAATTTGATAATTTTAGGAGATAAAGGCTATCCTGAAGATAGAGTTTATATAAAAACCGTAATCGATAAGCTTGAGCAAACAAATAAAGCACCAAAAGTTCTTGAGAAATTAGAAAATCTATTTGATGGCGACGCGTATAAATACGTCAGGGCTTTTTGTAATGTTACAAAACATACTAGGATCATCGATTGGGAATATTATTGGAGCTTTAAGCCTGGTAAAAGTGAACATGGTGTGAGATTCAGAGATTTTCATTATAAAGAAAACGATTATCTGAAGATTTCTTCTGATACAATTATGGAAGAATATTCAAATAAAATCTACGATGACGTTGTTAGCGTGGGCAAGGCAATCAATGAAGCATTTTAAATGTGTCCAATTTGAGTATGGGGGATAGGAGAACGCGAAATGAGAGATTTTCTTAAGGATACAAAAGATATGTATGAATGCCGATACGGAGAAGAAATTTGCAGGGATTTCCCCAGATATGGCGAATTTTGGAGTAAGTATATAGGTCAAAGGAAAGACAATTTTCTTAAACACTATGAAATAGATAGCTCAAAAACAGATATAGCAAGATTTGACGAAAAATATGAAAATATGACCTTGGCGCACTATGGTATATTTGTAGACTTGGCGACCGTTAGAATGGATTTCGATATGTTATTAAAGAACTCATACAAAACGATAGACGAAGTGTTAGCATATTGGAATTCCGTTAGAAATATTTACTCAAAAATCGGCGACAGCATTTATAAATATAAAGTTTTTTTGGACTATGCTAAAAAAGTGCTAAATATTGGTAAAGCCATTGATTCTACAGTAAATAGCCTCGAGAAAGATTTAGAATCAATAAAAAGCAAAAGAGATTTTGTTACTCATTTCACCTCTTTTCCTTTTATTAAATGGGGTCAGGGGGGGGGCATAAGGGGTTTAAGGAGTTATAAGGGGTTAAGGGGTCAAGTCTTCATTTGTAACTTAATCTGGACAGTCCGTCTTAATCCAATTAGAATAGCACTATGTTACGTCCATTAAGAATTGAATATTCCTGAGTCTGGTATTATGTTATGAACAGGGGCAGAGGGAAAGAAGAGCGATTATATATCTCCTGAGGAAATGTTATGGTAAGGGTTTAAAAGAAATAGGAAAGCAGATGGGGGATATTTCATATCCGGCGGTATCGAATCAGTATAAAATAGGAGAGCAGCAAATAATAAAGAAAGAGGGATGTTATTCTGATTTCGTAGGCATTGTAAAAGAACTTAAATTACAAGTGAAGATTTGACCCCTATTTTCCTATTTCCCCTATTTAATATATAGAAAATATTTATTGGATTAGTTTAGGCAATAACGATATTGCATAAAGAGGTATATTGCGAATGTTACCATTTTTTTTAAAATTTAATAATGTTGTACGTATAAGGCATGGTGGAGAAAATTTGTCGGCGTATGATTTTAAACTTCTACTTTTGGGATTTATACCGGCTTTAGCCTCGAGAGGATATATCTGCCCGTTTATTTCACTTAAAAAATCTACTTCAGCTTTTGCATTTTTACTACGCCAATAGTACATGTTTTGGTTCATTATGGCAGTGAGTTGCTGGACTACGTAGTTTTCAACAAAAGAACCTTTATATTCGTTGAAAAGGCGGACATTCTGTATCGTTGCCTCTATAGGTATTTTTACCATAGCTCCCAGAAGACCAATGTCTAAATAATATATCTTAAAGCAGGTCCTAATTGCATATTGTTTAAGTGGAAACTGGCTGTTTTCAATAGCGGTTACTTTATAAATCAATCCGGTATCATTGAGCCAAATAAGTGCATTTTCATATTCCCGAGCTCTTGCTCCTTGTTTGAGAGAAGAAAAAATAAATTTCTTATTATCTTTAGCAAGATGTGAAGGTATAGAATCCCAGATTAGCGAAAGTTTTGGGATATCGTGAACGGGAGCATGTTTTGTGAAGTCAAGAATGTAGGAATCAATAATATCTTTTTGAAGTTGTCTTACTTCAGTATAGTTTGATGTATTAGCATAATGTTTCACAACTTCCGGCATTCCGCCTATAAAGTAATACTTACAAAGAATTCTTATTAAATCTTCGTGAAATGCTTGTTGTAAAGAATCAAAAGAAGTTATATTTTCTAATATCTTACGATATCTAGATTCATTGATAGCATCCAGAAATTCAAAAAACGTTAAAGGAAAAAGATTAAGGAAATTTACTTTGCCGACAGGAAAAGATCCTGGAGAAGATAGTTTGATGCCTAGTAAAGAACCCGCAGAGGCTATGTGGTATTCATTAGCGCTTTCACAGAAATATTTTAAAGAATTTAAGGCTTTGTTAGAAACTTGAATTTCATCAAAAATGATTAGATCATTCTCGGCTTTAATTGTTTGTTTACAATAAACGGATAAATCCGAAAGAATTCTTTTGGGGTCAAGATCTCGTTCAAAGAAATGCGCTAATTCTGGGTTTTCTTCAAAATTAAAATAATGGACATTCTCATACTCGTTTTGTCCGAATTCTTTCAGAATATATGTTTTGCCTGTTTGTCGTGCACCTCTAAGAATTAAAGGTTTTCTTATTTCAGATGATTTCCACTTTATAAGATTGTTGTAAATATCTCTTTTCATATCAGGTAATATACACTAAGAAAGATGAAAAAACAAGACTTATGGTCGAAAAATGTGATAATGCTCGCTTTTTATGTTCATATTATGTGAGTAGGCGTCAGAAAAGGGAAGTAATATTATTTCCCTTGACTCATTAATGATGTTACCTCCTAACGTTCTTTTCAATAAGGGGTCAAGTTGGACTTGCCCCTAAAAAGTAGACACACCATTAAGCCTTTCATAATCAACAGGGCTTAGATATCTAAGCCCTGAATGAAGCCGTTTACGGTTGTAAAAGGCTTCAATATATTCAAAAATAGCTGTACGCGCTTCTTCACGAGTTTTAAATCTGTGTTCACGGGCTAATTCAGCTTTAATCGTTTTAAAGAAACTTTCCACAACAGCATTATCATAACAGTTGCCTTTACGGCTTATACTGCTTACAAAACCATATTTTTTTATAACGTCTCTATATCTATTACTGGCATATTGACTGCCCTGATCTGAATGATGAATCATCCCGTTACTTATAATACGCCTGTTTATTGCCATATTCAATGCGTTTATTGTTAATTCTTCGGTCATTCGATTTTTCATTGCCCAGCCAACAATACGTCTTGAATATAGATCCATCACTATAGCCAAGTATATCCATCCGGATCCTGTCCAAAACACACTCATGTCAGAAGCCCATACTTTGTTAGGCTGTTCCACATGGAAGTTCTGGTTCAAAATATTTTCGGATATATTTCTCCCATGTCTGGTTTCAGTTGCTCTCTTATATTGTCTTTGCCTTTGTGCCACTATGGCATTCTCTCGCATTATACGGGCTATACGATGGCGGCCACATTTAATGCCTTCCTGTTTTAACTGCTCATAAATCCGGGGAGATCCATATGCTCTACGGCTTTGCGTATACGCGTGTTCAATATTTCTCAATAACTCTTTGTCTTTCTGGATCAATTTACTCTTACCTCGCTTCTTCCATGCATAATATCCGCTTCGTGATACCTTTAGCATTTTACACATGTGTTTAACTTCAAATTCAGTTCTATTCTCATCTATAAATCCGAAGCTTGCTGAGTTTCTTTGGCAAAGTAAATTACAGTTTTTTTTAACATATCACGTTCTTTACGCAACTGTACGTTTTCTCGTCTCAGACAGTCCAATTCGTCCTTGTTTGCGATCTTTCCTGTCCCAGGAAAGACCTTCGCTGTATCCTTAGCTACCTGATCTCTCCATTTGTATAACTGATGAACGCTTATATCTAATTCCCTGGCGACCTCAGTCACTGGCTTACCAGATTCATTACACATCTTAACAGCTTCCATCTTGAACTCTCTACTATACCTTTTTCGATCCTTTCTTCCTACCATTGGACACCTCCCAGGTTTTATTATACCATGTTAAGTGTCCACTTTTTCCGGGGAACTCCAGGCCTCGAAATTAGAAATAACACTTTTATGTGATCCCGGATATCCTGTCTTCGTCAGGATTCCGGGATGACGATGTTTCATTTTTCTTCTTTGCTAGAATTCCAGTATGACGAGTTCTTTTTTTTCTTCTTCGACAGGATTCCGGGATGACGATGTTTTATTTTCTCCGTTGCTGTGAAGTCTTGTACCGGGTACCGAGTTGTCCCCAAGTACTTGAGATTTCTCGACTCCTCTGCTTCGCTAAAGCTTTGCAGAAGTCGCTCGAGATTGACGGAACCTCATGTTCCTTTTGAAAGACGCGTTAAACAAAAGCTTGCTTGCTTTTTTGATATAACGAGAGTTTTTTAGTATGACGTTACAAATTTTAGAATAAGGGCAAATCTCCGTCAGAGGCGGACTAGGAGTTATCCTGGTATGGGCGCTATAATAGGTGCAAAATTTAGGTTTGGGTTAATAGAGGTAAAAGGGGCTAATTTAACAGTCCAATGGTAAAAAGCGGTCTTTTTATTCCATGAGTTTCCAGCGAAGGAGTCAAAATAAGTTTTTTTTTGGATTTTATTCCCTTAAATTGTTCTCGCCCTTTTTTCTTTCCACCAATTTCTATTATTATGTCGTCACCATTTAAAGAAACCAAATAATCGGGTGTTTTAGCGCCTCTGGTTGATTTTAAATAGTAAAAATCAATTTCGAACGAACGCATCATTTCAACAAAAAAGTCTTCTCTTAATCCACCAACAGCTTGATCGTAATCACAATAGAGCAGTCGGTAGGGTAGCGCCATAAGGATTTTAGGTTCTTTTAAAATATTTGTTCCTTTAGGCATAATTTTATGCAAGATAAACGCTTTCTCAAGAAAATTCACATATTGTTCCGATTTGTATTTTGTTATCCCGAGATTTTTCGACAAAGAAGAATAATTGATCCCATCAATTTTTGATTTTCCAATAAATGAAAGAAGTTTTTCTATTATTTCCAACTCATCTATAGTAATTTTACCTATTGTAGGAATATCTTTTTGAATAACAGTAGTTACAATATTTTTCAGAATAAGTAGTGGAAGAGGGGTGTCCAGAGAGAAGGGCAAAACTCCTCCTTGAATATAATCAGTAAACGCGGAAGAATGTTCTAAAATGGTACGATCCCAATGTTTGGCAATGATATCAGGAATGCTTAGAGGGGATATGCTTTTATTATGTTTAAAATATAAATACTCACGAAATGAAAATGGATATAGTTTTTTCAATAGTACCCTTCGAGAAAGATCATAAGCAGATTTAAACAATGATAATGAAGTAGAACTTGTAAAAATAATTCTTACATTTAAAAAATCATAAATTTTTTTAAGTCCCTCATCAAATGAAGGGTGAAAATGAACCTCATCTAATAAAAACAAATTTATATGAAGATCCATTTGCAATTTTTTAACGATTTCAAAGATATCATCTTTTATTGTGTCGAGAGACAAATAAAAGGAGTTTTCTTTTTCAATGGCGAATTGTTTGAGTAGTATGGTTTTTCCGGATCCGCGAGGACCCACAATGCCAATGAAATGGTTTTCGCTCAAATTTTCGATTTCTGAGAAGATAAACCTTTTCTTTTTGTATTTTTCTCCGTCTTTTCGAGCTAATCTGTCAAATTCAAGTAATTGACCAATATCCAGCATGTGATTCCATCCTTTGTTTAAATCATATCATTTTGTACAATAATTATACAATATGATATGCATTTTGTCAAATTAATGGACCTATAACACTTTTATGTGATCCTGGATATCCTGTCTTCGACAGGATTCCGGGATGACGGTGTTTTTACCTTTCTTTGATAGGATTCCGGGATGACGATTCCTCTCCTTTTTTCTTCTTCGTTAGGATATACACGATTACTCTGGTCTACGTAACCGGACGAGGCTGGAAAGATCAATCCAAAGCGGAAACCTTGTACCGGGTACCGAATTATGAGGCAACCTGTCCCCAAGTGAACAAAAGAGGGGTCAGGCTGGAGTTGCCCTGAAAAAGTGGACACGATATTGTGTTTTCAGACTATCCGAGAGTGGACGAATTTCCGATTTTTTTTGTGGAGCGGAGTTGAAATAAAACAAACTTTTTCTTGATTTAATTCGTTCTTATGCTATAATATTATTTCGGTAGGAGCTCTAAGTTAGGACAATAAAAGCTTAGCCGTGGTTTTATGGAATTTCTATTATTTTGGAGATAAAATATTGATGAATCGAAAAGAGTGTAACAGTTTATGTAACATCTTGTTTTTTAAGCAGATCATACTAATTTTGGTGTTTATGCTTTGTTTTGGAGATGTTTGTTTTTCTTATGAAACCCTTTCTCCCGAATCGGTTTTTAGCCCACTAAATTGTGAACAAGTTAATCAAATCGGAGAACTTGAGGCTTACATCTTAATGGAGCTTTTGCGCGAGGATAAACAAAACGGGATAAATTTGTTGGAACAGGCAAAAACGGGACAACAGATTCAGGATATTGTAATCAAAAGACCCTATGATCAAACCATGGAGCTTATAATCGCATATGATTTGCAAAAAATACAAGAGGAATCTAAAAGCTTACCCTATGGGTATTACATTATTCCATCAACTTATAATAATATTAAATATTACCACTTTATCAAGTTTAGTGATAAAAAGTTCGATATCGCGACTTTTACGGAACAAGAATATTCGCGACTGAATAAGAATTTGCTGAAAAGTCTTGTTCCTTTGCCAGAACGAAAAGAAGACAAACGGATAAAAGATAAAAGAAAGCATGAAATTGAAATAGATTCTGTTATCTGGGAAAAAGCAAAACAAGGAAATCTCGAAATTATACAAAACAATGCTTCTATAATTGAAGAGCTTTTAACGCTTATTAACAGTTTGGGAATAGAAGATCTGGAAAAAGAAATTCAAACTTTAATTAAAAGAAAACAGTTTTTTCTTATTACAGGGAATATTGAAAACCTCAGTTTCGTAGGACATGTTTCAGACAGAGGTATATATTTAGTTAAGGGTAAAGGGGACAATTTGCCGGTATTATTCTGGGAAATAATGAAATTTAGAGGATTGAAACAGGAGCAAGAACTGGGAGTAAGAACACAAGTATTACAATGGCAGAAAAATAAGAATCATAAGCCCACGATCGAAACACTAAAGAATTATTTAGCGAAAAATACACGCAAGACTTCTTTGAGAGAATACCCACGTAGGGCCTATTGGGGCACGGAAAATCATGAACAACAATTGTTGCTACAGCTATCAGAAGTTCTTGGCGATATTGAAGAAAGTCATAGGTTAGTAAAAATCCGGAAAAAAATCAACGCGATAGAAAAAGAACTTGACGAACAAAGCAAAAGGCAAAAAATGTTCAATCCTGAGGATACGATAATTTTGCAGCCGTATGTAGATGTTTTAGTAACTATTCAAAGATCTTCAAATAAGTTGCAAAAAGTTAACTTGAGTCAACAAGATATTTTCACGTCTTATTTCGATGAAGCGGATAGGGTTTTACAAGTTAAACAAACCGTAGCACAGCTTTTTAATTCAAACGGTAAATCCCCAAAAAATAATTATCGAAGTTTCGTAAATAAGTTTCATCCGGATAAGATTGCTCAATTACGCGAAAGTGTTTCTACAAATATTCAGGGAAATGTTTCCATAGAAGAAAGTTTTGGACAAATATATGTTTTCATTATAAGCGCTTGGGAATTTCATTCAAAACAAAATGGAAACGCCGACGAATTTACTGAAAACCTTTTGAAGCGGGCTATGGATCTTGGTGAAATGCCCGCTACGTTACAAAAAACGTTTGATTTGACAAAAGTCATTAAAACAGTTAACAGGAACATTAAGCGGTTAGAAATTAAAAGAACTATGTTAGAACAAAGCGCGGAACATAATTCAAGCCCTGAAAAAACATTACAAAATTTAGAACACAAGAAAAAACAAATACTGGAAACATTTGGAACAATAGATAAAAAATCTTGTGAGCATAAAAAGAAAGTTGTGACAGCTAAATATCTTAAAACTCTTGAAACGGTGGAAATGGAAAAAGAAGAAACCGTAAAATGCGCTGATCAAATTTTTATTGATCAAAAAGAACAAATAAAAGAAGAAAAAGTAAAAAATAACAGTGTTTTTGAAAAACAATTAATTTTGGAAAGGAATAAAAAAGAAGCGGCAATAAAAGACGCGGAAGATGTTTATAACAAAGAAAGAAAAAAAATAGAAGCGCGGAAAAAAACCGCGATAAAAAACGTGGAGTATACATACGGTAACATCTATGGTCAAAAAGAAGCGACGATAAAAGACGCGAAAGATGTTTATAGTAAAGAATGGAGAAAGATAGAAGCGCGAAAAGAAACCGCGATAAAAGATGTGGAATATACTTATAGCAATATCTATGGTCAAAAAGAAGCGGCAATAAAAGCCGCGGAAAGTGTTTATAGTAAAGAATGGAGAAAAATAGAAGCACGAAAAGAAGCCGCGATAAAAATCGCGAAAAATACATATGGCAACATTTATAGACAAAAAGAAGCGGAGATAAAAGTCGAGGAAGACGCTTATGTTAAAAAATGGACAAAAATAAAAGCTCAAAAAATGGACGCAATAAAAGCTGTGGAAGATACTTATAGCAATATCTACGCGAAAAAAGAAGCCGATATAAAGGGCGCGGAAGATGTTTATAATGAAGAATGGGAAAAAAAGGTAAACGTGATAACATCCGCGAGAAACGCTTATGATAAAGAATGGAGAAAAATTGATGATCAAAAAGAAGCAGCGATAGAAGCCGAGGAAGAGGCTTATGACAAAGAATGGGGAAAAAGGAAAAAGGCAATAATATCCGCGAAAGACGCTTATGACAAAGAATGGAGGAAAATAGACGCGCAAAAAGAAGTAGCGATAAAAGCCGCGAAAGATGTTTATAATAAGGAATGGAGAAAAATAAAAGCTAAAAAAGACGATGTGATAAAAATCGCGGAAGATGTTTATAGCAAGATCTATAGGCAAAAAGAAGCGGCAATAAAAGACGCGGAAGACGTTTATAATGAAGAATGGGAAAAAATGGAAGCCGCTATAAAGGCTGTGGAAGATGTTTATGACAAAGAATGGAGAAAAATTGACGCTCAAAAAAAAGCGGGGATAAAAGTCGCAAAAGGTGTTTATAAGAAAGAATGGAAAAAAAGGGAAACCGCGATAAAAACCGCGAAAAACATTTATGACAAAGAATGGAGAAAAATAGAAACGCAGAAAGAATCCGAGATAAAGGACGCGGAATATATTTATAGCAGCAGCTATGGTCAAAAAGAAGCCGAGATAAAAAACGCGGAAAACATTTGTAGCGAAGAAAGGAGCAAAATACACGCTCAAAAAGAATCCGAGATAAAGGCCGCGGGAACTGCTTATAGCAACAGCTGTGGTCAAAAAGAAAGGGAGATAAAAGCCGCGAAAGATGTTTATAACAAAGAAAGGAAAAAGCGAAAATCCCAAAAAGAAGTGGAGATAAAAGTCGCGAAAGAAAAATGCTCTGAATTCAGATTTTCACATACAAAAGCTAAGAACGAGTTAGATGAAAAACTAGAGCAAGCAAAGATCAGAAAACAAAACGAGATAAAAGCCGCGGAAAATAAATTAAAGAAAGAAAAGAAAAAAGCTCGATTTGAAAGAGATGCAATGATGAAAACTATACGACAATTACTCAAAACAGATCATTTTGTTGCTCTTTCTGAAGAGCCCGCTTCAAGCGCAAAAGGTTCAGCTAAATACGCGATAGATACACTTTTCGCGCATTGTGTTTTTTTTAGGAACAGAGAATTCTCACTTTATGAATTTCAATCAAAACGTCTTCTTTCAGTTAAAGAAAGAGAAAGACGGGCGGCAAAACAAGGTGTAACACTTGACCAAATCGCCAAAGTGTATTCAAAAACAACTGTGTGGAAAGAATTGGAGATTTTACAGACTATAGGCATTCTGGCCTATGCGGGAAAAGATGGAAAACAAAATCTTTATAAACTAACTGAGTCCGGAACAAGGTTGTTGCGGAACCCTGTGAATCTAAAGGCCGTTATTGAAATTCCGGAGCTTGATCAGTATGATATTTATGGTAGGAGCACGCGGGAACGAATAGAAAAATTGACGGTATTAAAACATAAAGTGGGTATGTGTTTAATATCTGAGGTTGCTCCACAGCCTATAATAGTCGCGCAAAAAACACTTATTCATGTGATCTGTAAAGATCTGGTGAAAGACTTCAGAGATGACTTAGGGACTATCTTCACTACTGATCTGTTAAAAATAGCACGTAAGAATAACAGAGATAATAAGATAAAAGAAAAAATTGAATTTGTTTCAAAACATGAATTACTTGCCAGAGTTTCAATTTTAACGATGAATCCGAACAATATTGTAGATGTTGCCCTTAGCGATACGACTTTTATAGAAAAATTACCCGAAAACGTTAAATCTCTGGTCTTTGAAACAGATCCTTCCTCTAATTTTATAAATATACACGGTGTTTTGTCCGCGTTGCGTGCTCTTCAGAATAATGACATAATGACATTGACGGAAATATATAAAATTCTGACGGGACAAGAATTTAATCAAATGGAAAAACTAAGAAAGCTTGATCAAAACAGCTCCAAATATTATCAAGAATTGGCAAAACTCATTATTTTTCAACTTCCACCCGTTAAAGTATATGATACCGCAGAACTAAAAAAGATGAATACACAGATGATGAGGTTCCTCGAAGCAGCTTAGGCAAAATTGAAGGTGTTAAAATCATTTCAGGGGTTTCTCGTTTTAAAATTAAGAAAGAAAAAACGAGAAAACTTTCCATTGGTTCAACGTATAGTTTTTGTTATGACGTATATCCGGTAGATGAGGTCATAACTATGAAGAAAATTATGAAAAAAATAATATCAATACTAATAGCATTTACATTTCTCGTAAACAATGTAAGTTTTGCTTTATCTCCAGGACTTAAATTTAATGTTCTTGGACAGGAAGTGCCTTATCAGGAATTTTTAGTGCTGGCAGAAATAGGGCTGCAGTCCGATCTTCAAATGTTGGACAGCATTGTTGATATTGATGGGACTCATGATGTAGAGGTTATTAGAGAAGCTTTTCGTAAGAATGAACGATTTAAAATGAAGCAAACCTATCGGGGAGACGTAAAAGGTAATCTTACCGAAGTAATCGCGTATTTTAATTTAGTGCAACATTCTAGTGGTAACATGTTTACGGTTCCTGTTTCAGTTGAAAAAGGGGAACAAAGAAAAGATTATAAGCTTCTTTTTTCAACTGAAAGAGATGTTGATAATGGATATCCAACAACGTTGTATGAAGTGCGGGATAGGCAAAGAGAGAAAAAAGACGCGGAGATAACAGGAAAAATATATGATAAAAGAAGCATCGCGATAACAGGAATTACCGGGGAAC
>JAGLIU010000112.1 GCA_023142805.1 Candidatus Omnitrophota bacterium
GGTAGGATTCGAACCTACAACCTATTGGTTAACAGCCAACCGCTCTACCGTTGAGCTACCGAGGAACGTTATGTGCAAGAATATTTCGAGCTTTAATTATAAGTAAAACGGCTGGTCTTGTCAATCGAAATAGGGGCGGGGATTATAACGTTGTTTAGTGTGGGTTCACTGGGAATGTTCTATTTTTTTGCGTGAAAAGTAGAATTTGACAGGATTTTTAGTTTTTAGAGAAACATGTTTGTTTGGAACAGATCTTTGCGGGTCTTATAATAAACCATATTCTTGACTATGTATTATTATATGGCATACTTCATACTGATAATATAAATTCCCGGGTTAGTAGAAAAAATGCTTGGGGGTAGGGTATATTGCGCAGAATTATCGATAGTTTTTGCGTAGCGTACTTTATGGATTTTGCGCGTTACAAGAAAGAAGAGGGGTATACGATATGAAAAAAATATTAGTTATAGATGATGAACCTTTGATCGTAAAACTGGTTAAATCCCGTTTGGAAGGACAAAATTATGAGGTTGTAACGGCAGTTAACGGGTATGATGGGCTGGAGAAGGTTCATCAAGAAAACCCGGATCTTATTATAGCTGACATAATGATGCCTAAAATGGATGGATATACGTTTGTAAGGGAATTGAGAAAAGAGCAAAACAAGACACCTGTGATCATACTTACCGCTAAAAGCGGGATGGTGGATCTATTTGAAGAGGAAGGGGTTTCGGATTATGTCCAAAAACCTTTTGAGACTGAAGATCTTCTAGAGGCTGTTAAAAGAAACTTGAAAAGATCGTAGGACTGGGAGGATAGATGGCTAAGAAAATATTGGTAGTGGATGATGAGCCCCACATAGTACTGTTGGTAAAATCCAGATTAAAGGCTAATGGGTTTGAGGTTGTAACCGCGGAAAACGGTCTTATGGGATATGAGAAAGCGAAAGAGGAACATCCTGATCTTATAATATTGGATGTTCTGATGCCGGAACTTAACGGGTACGAGACGTTGCTTAAGTTAAAATCTGATGAAGAGACTAAAAATATCCCTGTAATTATGTTTACCGCGAAAAGCCAGATCGAGGATGTGGAAAAAGCTCAGGAAGCCGGTGCCTGTGATTATGTGGTTAAACCTTTCTCTCCGCCTGTGCTTTTGGGAAAAATAAAGAACGTATTGGGATGATCGAGTAGTAGGGGAGGAGATTCGTCTTCGTTTTTAAAACTTGGGGCAAACGCATGGCAAATACGGGGGTTTGCTCCTGTTATTTTTGTTTTTATGAAGTTTGTTCTTAAATAGACGTAAGTAACGCGATAAATTTTAAATAAAGTGAATCAGGAGAGATATTATGGCAAAGAGCGCTAAAATAACGGATATATTGTTAGCGAAAAAACTGATAACTATGGAACAATTAGATACGGTGATCGAGGAACAAAAGTTGTCAGGTGTTCAGATACAGAAAATATTGGTAAACAAAGGTATGATATCTTCGGAAGGTTTGGCCAAAGTTTTAGCGGATCAACTGGAAATTCCTTATGTGGAGTTAACCTCCGAAGCGGTGGATCCGCAGGCAGCGCAGATGATCCCGGCGGAAACGGCAAGAAAATTTAAAGCTATTCCTACAAAAATAGAAGGGGAAACAATATTTGTCGCGTTCGCGTCTCCGCTGAATCTTCCGGCCAGAGATGAGATCGGACGTATTACGGGGCTTAAGATCTCTCCTATGGTGGCTACGGAGAAGGAGATAGACAGGGCACTTAACCAGTATTATAAGGTTGAGGATACAAGTCGTCAGGCTCTTATAGATATGCGGATGGAGAAGCTTAAAAAGCTCGAACAAAAAAAAGTCGTGAAAAAAAAAGAAGAGTATGAAGCGGTGGAAGAACTCCCGGTCGTGAAGTTAGTTAACGATGTTATCGGCGGCGCGATAAACGCGAAGGCAAGTGACGTGCATCTTGAACCGGGAGACGGAGATATGGTGGTCAGGTACAGAGTTGACGGTATCCTGCATGATATTATGACAGTGCCCGCTCATATAGTACCATCGGTGATATCTAGAATAAAGATACTTTCAAATTTAGATATAACAAAGTACCGGGTACCGCAGGATGGGCATATTACAATAGAAAAAGACGGCAAAAATTATGATCTTAGGGTATCAACACTTTTGACTATTGCCGGGGAAAAAATTGTGCTCAGGGTATTGGATAGAGAGAGTATGATGATAAGTCTCGGAGAACTTGGATTTACGAGACAGGATGAAGATGAATTCAAAAAACTTATATCTAAACCTTATGGCATGATACTTGTGACCGGTCCTACCGGTAGCGGAAAGACCACAACATTGTACGCGGGACTTAATCAGATGAATTCTAAGACAGATAATATAGTCACTATAGAAAACCCGGTTGAGTATCGGTTGGACCGTATAAATCAGATACAGGTGGATTCGGCGGCGAAATTGACTTTCGCGACGGGGTTGAGAACAATACTCCGGCAGGATCCCGACAAGATAATGGTCGGGGAAATACGAGATCAGGAGACTGCTGATATAGCTATACAGGCCGCTTTGACCGGGCATTTAGTGCTAAGCACCCTGCATACCAATGACGCTCCCAGCGCGGTTACGCGTTTGATCGATATGGGATGTGAACCTTTTCTTATCTCTTCAACGGTTATCGGTACACTCGCGCAGAGGCTTTGCCGTAAGGTGTGTCCCGAATGTAAAGAAGAGTACGTGCCGACTAAAGAAGAACTGGAAAGTATAAATCTTGTTTTGGATGAAGGTCAGACTCTAGTGAGAAGTAAGGGATGCGATTTCTGTTTAAATACCGGGTATCTGGGACGTAAGGCGATATATGAGATGATGATAATGACCCCGGGGATAAGAGCGCTTATTACAAAAAACGTACCTGTTGAAGAACTCAGGGCTTTCGCGGTAAAAGAGGGTATGAAAACATTGCAGGATAACGCTGCCGAAAAAGTGATAAATAAGATATCCACTATTGAAGAAGTGCAACGAGTCGTATATATGAACTAGGAGAAGATGTGGGGAAAATAGATATTGATATTTCAGGTCTGTTCGCGTCTCAAAGATCCGGTGTTAAGATAGACGAAATAGTTGTTTTTACAGAACGACTCTCGGCGATGATAAACGCGGGTCTTCCTATTATTAAATGTCTTCAGACAATGAAGGAGCAGTCGGATAATACCGTATTAAAGAATATCCTTTACGGAATATGTCTTGATCTCGAAGGCGGGTTGAAATTTTCTGAGGCATTAGCTAAATATCCCCGGGTATTTTCCCAATTTTATGTGAATCTGGTGCTTGCGGGTGAAACGGGAGGTATTATTGACGAGGTGCTGATACGTATATCATCATACCTATCTAAAGAACAGGAACTTAGAAGGGATATTCAGAAGGCTTTTGCTTATCCGGTTATAGTGTTATCCGCCGCTGTTTTAGTTATAGGGTTTTTAACGATGTTCATAGTGCCGGTATTCGCGGATGTCTATAGTAAAATGGGAGTGACCTTGCCTTTGCCAACAGTAATACTGTTGGGGATAAGCAAGGTCGTCGGGAAGTATTGGTGGTTAATAGGTGTTTTGGTTGGAGTAGGATGGTTCGCGGGCAGTAAAATTCGGACTACCGAACGTGGCGGCCTTTTTATAGATAACCTAAAATTAAAAGTGCCGATATTCGGAACTTTAAATCGGCAGGTAGCGGTTACACAGGTATTGCGCACACTGGCTTCTTTGGTTTCCAGCGGTGTGCCTCTTATAGAAGCTTTGGATACGGTAAGAGATCTGAGCGGGAATAAGGTTGTTTCGAAGATCATGGACGATTTAAAAGAGAATGTGGAAGAAGGGGCGAAGATAGCGGATTCGCTGGAAGAGGTGGATTTTTTTCCGCCTATGGTAGTACAGATGATATCCGCGGGGGAAGAAGCGGGAGCTTTAGAGACCATGCTCTCAAAAAGTGCCGATTTTCTTGACCGGGATATTGATTATACAATAAAGAAATTAGTAACCAGGTTGGAGCCGATACTCACGACTATTTTAGCTGTGGTGGTGGGATTCATCGCGATGGCGATATATTTGCCAATGTTTGATGTGGTAACAGGGTTAAACAAATAATATGTAAAAATAAGAAGGAGGACGAAGATGAAAATGTTGGGGAAAAAAGGAAAAAGAGGATTTACTCTGATCGAGATTCTTTTTGTTATGGTGGTTATAGCTATATTAGCGGCAATAGTTATTCCTCGATTAACGGAAACCGCGGTAGACGCGAGAAGTTCCGCTAACTTAGCAAATAAAGCCAACATAAATACACAGGTAGAAAAGTGGTATTTTGATAATGGTAGCTGGCCTGCAAATGACCTGAGTGATATTGGCGCGGATAATGATTATTTTCCCGACGGTATTCCGGTTAATCCCGTGGATTCCTCGGCCTATACTTTAGACGGTACAACTCATCGTGTTACGTAAAGGGTTCATTAAAGATCAATGAAGACTAAATTTTGTAATGTGAGGGAATGTGGGAATTATCAAAAGTCGGGATTTACGCTTATTGAACTTTTATTTGTTGTATTGATCATCGCGATTCTTGTGGCGGTAGTAGTTCCGAATATGCTGGATACAGGCGAAGCGGCGAAAAGTTCCGCGAATCACAATAACATAGCGAGTATTAACCGGCAGGTTGAGCGATGGTACGTCTATAAAGAGTTTTGGCCCGCGGATGATCTCAGTGATATCGGTAAAGATGTTGAATATTTTCCGGAAGGTATTCCAGTTTGTCCTATTGATGGGAAACCATATTTTCTTGATGAGTTTACGCATCGGGTTAAGGGGCACGAGCGCTAATTATGAATAGAAGATTACGGGCTAATAAGGGTTTTACTCTCATTGAGATACTGGCATCTATAGCTATTATCTCTTTAGGGTTGGTTCCCATATTGAATATTTTGCCGGAAGGAATGGAATCCATGAGAAAAGTGGAGAGATTGACGTTTGATGTCTTTCTGGCGCAGTATAAGATCGAAGAAATAAGGAGTCAGATACTTGGAACGGACCCGTCATATGGATTTGCCAAAGCCGGAGGATACGGCGGAAGCGGAACTTTTACGGGTTATTCGAATTATAAATATACCGTAACGGATGATAACGGAATCGGGATAAAAGAACTTAGTGTGACAGTATGGTTCGATGATGACGGTGACGGAGTTTTGGATTCGGGAGAAGAATCGATTCGGCTGGATACGAAGGTGGCGGAGAGGTAAAAACAGTATTTAATATCTGGTGTGTAATATGCGGTAGCCGGGATATCAGAGTGTTTGTATCATACGGATAAAAGGTAAGTTCTAATATGAAAACCGGGAACAAAATACGTGATGTAGAACGCGGGAACAAAGGTTTTACTATGATCGAGATATTGTTGGTCCTGGTAGTCGTGGGTATATTGGCGGCGGTAGTGATCCCCAGAGTGGGTAAAGGCGGAGAATTGTATAACAACTTTCTCGCTTATACGACCGCGCATAAAGTGGCCGCGGATCTGAGGCTTACGCGAAGATTGGCTATAACCACAGGGAATGATCATAGACTTGAGTTTGATGTTGTAGCCGGAGAAAAGGTCTATTCCCTATCTGAAAATGACGGGGGATGGAGTACGATAAGCGAAGTAAAAACCATAGCGAGTGATGTTACCGTGAGCGGAGATTCAAGTGTTACTTTTTCGTTAACAGGTGCCGCTTCATCCGCCGCGTCTATCGGTTTTACCGCGGGGACAGCGAGTTATACGGATAGTGTTGTCGCTTATACCGGCAAAGTGGAATTGAGTTAGGTTTTCGGGATGTTTATTTTTATGAACACAAAAAATTCTATAAATTCTAAAAACTTACGCGTCGGACAATATTCGATGCGTGATACACGTGGTTTTACTCTCCTGGAAGCGGTGTTGATAATTGCTATTCTCGGGATAATAGTAACGGCGATTTCTCCGCTTTTTAGGACAGTTGTGGAAGGTCGCGACGAGCAGGATCGGAGGCTTGAATTGCTCCAAGCCTCCAGGATCGGGATGGATGAGATGGTGAGAAATATTAGGACGGCGACAGTATTCACAACGGCAAATGCCTCACGGATAGATTTTGAAAATTGGAATGCCGTTGATATTGAATATAAACTGACCGGAAATGTGTTGAAAAAGGATAATAATGTTTTACTTGAGAACGTTGATAATCTGACTTTTACTTATTATGATACGGAAGGCAATGTTACC
>JAGLIU010000113.1 GCA_023142805.1 Candidatus Omnitrophota bacterium
AGAATGGACCGGAATAATTCAACAGATCAATTCAAACTCTGTTTATCAGACATCCGTTATCGTGTGCGGTGTTCTTTTTATTTTAATAGGGTTACTTGGTCCTTATAACGCTCTAAAAAAGATGAAGGCCGCGAGAGTCATTTCTTTCCAAAATCCGGATGGAGAGGTTACAGTCTCTCTTTCCGCGGTAGAAGAATATATTAACAAGATAGCCAAGACCATCATGGACATAAAAGAGGTGAAACCTCGTGTAAGTGTTAACAAAAAAGGTATAAACATAATAACAGAGGTTTCTATTTCCGCGTCCGCTAATATCCCGGAAGTAACTGAAAGGATACAGATGGAAGTGCGGAACAGGGTTCAGGATATGTTGGGAGTAGAAGAAAAGATAAACATGAAAATGCACATAAAGAAGATCGCGAAAGGGCCAAAGTATAGTGGGGCTCCGAGTGAGGATGTTCCTTCTCAAGGAGAGCATGTGCCGTATAGAGATACCAGATAATTTAAAAGTGAGAAGAAAAAATGAAAAATGAAATAAAAAAAATCGCTGAAGAAAGTTTAAAGGTAAAAAAGCGGTTTTTTGAAGATGACAAAAATCTGGAAGCTATTTCTCAAGCGGTAGAGACAATAGTGAAAAGCTGTAATGATGGCGGGAAGGTGTTGATCTTTGGTAACGGAGGCAGTGCCGCTGATAGTCAGCATATGGCCGCGGAACTTGTGGTTCGGTTTGAAAAAGAGAGAAAAGCATTTCCCTGTATCGCTCTTACGACGGATTCTTCCATTTTGACGGCGACGTCGAATGATTACAACTTTGAAAGTATTTTTTCCAGACAGATAGAGGCACTGGGAAATGTGGGTGATATCGTGATAGCGATCTCAACGAGCGGGAACTCAAAGAACGTTATAAAAGGAGTAAAAGCCGCCAAAGCAAAAGAGGTGAAAGTGATAGCGCTAACAGGGAAAGATGGCGGAGAGCTTCTTAGCATGGCCGATATCGCTATAAATGTTGATGTTGAAAATACCGCTCGTGTGCAGGAAGTACATATTACGGTAATTCACATTATTTGCAAATTGGTAGAAGATTCTTTTATTTTATGATCATGGATAAGGTTAAGACACAGGATGAGCTTTTAGAGAGAGTAAAGGCCGAACGTATAAGCGGTAAAAAGATCGGTTTTACGAACGGGTGCTTTGATATTATTCACGCCGGGCATGTAAAATATCTGGAAGCGGCGAAAAAAGAATGCGATATTTTGATCGTAGGGGTTAATAGTGATGAGTCTGTGAAAAGATTAAAGGGAGAGGCTCGGCCCGTTAATGATTCGGGGGATAGAACCGCGGTTCTCGCGGCGCTGGAAAGTGTTGATTTTGTTGTGATATTTGAAGAGGATACCCCGGAAAATATTATAAAGATAATCTCGCCGGGAATGATCTTTAAAGGCGGAGATTGGGATGAAAGTTCGATAGTTGGGGCAGATCATGTAAAAGCGAACGGTGGAAAGGTAAAAGTCGTTTCGTATGTAGCGGGCTATTCAACGACGGAGTTAATAGAGAAGATCAAGGGAAATGCGAAGGAGAAGTAGAGAGTTTCTAATGTTTTTGAAGTGAATAGTGTTCATGTGTTGTTAAGTAAAATTTTCAAGCACAAGAAACTTCACAAACATTATAAGCGACGCGAAAATGAATTATGGATAATGGTGTATACAGGATAATAGACGCGAATCTCAATAGGGTGATGGAAGGTATCAGGGTCTGTGAGGATATTATCAGGTTTGCTTTGGATAATGAAGAATTGACCGCTAAACTGAAGGGGCTTCGTCATGAGATCTTTGAGGCTATAAAAGACCTGAGAAAAGAACATCTAAAGGAGCTTGTTTCTTCCAGAGATCTTAATGATGTAGGCAGGATCTCTACAGAATCAGAAAAGAACAGGGAGAATCTTATAGACCTCTTTTTGGCCAATACCCAGAGAGGGAAGGAATCTTTGAGGGTACTTGAAGAAGTACTTAAATTGTTTGATAAGGATTTGTCCCAAAAGTATAAAGGTTTTAGATTTAAGCTTTATGGGATAGAAAAATCAGCTGTTAAGGAATTAGTCCGTATACAGCAATAATTTGGAGAAAAAGATAATGATTAATGTTAACGAAACGCTTCTTAGCGAAACCGCGAAGTACGAGGATAGGGATAGCGCGTACATAAAAGAAGGTGTAGAAGCGGGTTATATAGTTATTCCCAAGAACAAAAATCGCGAAGTTTCAAAACCATGCGCTATCGGCAGAGGACTTACCGTAAAAGTTAACGCGAATATAGGTTTATCGACAGAATGTTCTACTATATCCGATGAGATGAAGAAAATGGAAGTCGCGGTAAGCGCCGGAGCTGACGCGGTAATGGATCTTTCCACGGGAGAGAAATTGGAAGAACTTCGCTTGAAGATTCTCGCGGAATGTCCCGTTCCCGTAGGAACGGTTCCTGTATATGAACTCGCGTGTATAAAAGATAAGAATTTTCTTTCGATGAAAGAAAATGATTTTGTTGAGGTCATTCGGAAACAGGCGGAAGAAGGGGTAGATTTTTTTACCATACATTCGGGGATAACAATGGATGTTATGAGCATTGTTGAAAGGGATCAGAGAATAATGAACATTGTCAGCCGTGGCGGAGCGCTTTTAGGCTCATGGATGGTAAAAAACCACAGGGAAAATCCTTTCTTTTCGAGGTTCGACGATATTCTTGAGATTTGTAAGGAACATGATGTTACTTTAAGTTTGGGTGATAGTTTAAGGCCGGGTACTATTTTTGACGCTACGGATCGTCTACAAATAGAAGAGCTTCTTATTCTGGGGGATTTACAGAAGAGGGCGTTGGCCAAGGGCGTGCAAGTTATGATCGAAGGTCCTGGACATGTACCGTTGGACCAGATAGAAGCGAACGTGAAACTTCAAAAATCTGTATGTAATGGTGCTCCGTTTTATGTTCTCGGGCCTTTAGTGACGGATGCGGCACCCGGCTATGATCATATAACCGGAGCTATAGGCGGGGCTATCGCGGCCTGGCATGGCGCGGATTTTTTATGTTATGTTACTCCCGCGGAGCATATTCGTCTTCCCGACGCGGAAGACGTGCATCGCGGAGTTATCGCGTCGAAAATAGCGGCGCACGCGGCGGATATCGTAAAAAAAATACCCGCAGCGCTTAAAACGGACAGGGATATTTCTGAAGCTCGGGCTAAACGTGATTGGAAAAAGCAATTTGCTCTTTCGATAGATCCGGGAACCGCGGCAAGAATGAGAAAACAGGCGGAACCGTTGGAACGGGATGTATGTACGATGTGTTCAGAGTATTGCTCCATAAAAGTTACGGAAGAGTCCCTAAAAGCAGCGTCAAGAACGGGAAAGACCTAAAATACGTCCAAGAGATCATGTCCCATGACTCGAAGTTAGGAGTGAGTGTCAGAAAATATGAGTTTATCTATTATAGGATCAGTCGCGTTGGACACAGTTGAGACCCCATACGGAAAGAAGAAAGATATTCTCGGTGGGTCCGCGATATATTCTTCAGTAAGCGCGTCATTTTTTACCGCTGTAAATCTCATAAGCGTTGTAGGGAATGATTTTCCTGAAAAATATACCCGGATGTTGGATAAAAAAGGTATAGATATCCGTGGCTTGGAAGTAAAAAAAGGGAAGACTTTTAGGTGGGAAGCCCGCTATCGTGATCTTAATTGCGCGGAGACTTTAAATACGCATCTCAATGTGTTTGAGGGATTCAGGCCGAAGATCCCGCCGCATATAACTCCAAAAGGGGACCTTTTATTAGCGAATATTGATCCTGAGCTTCAGGAATGTATATTTAAGCGGATACGGCCGAAGGGGCTTGTATCCTGTGATACTATGAATCTCTGGATAACTCAGAAAAAAAAGGTATTAGAAAAATTACTTAAAAAAGTGGATCTTTTTCTTCTGAATGACGCGGAGGCGTGTCAGCTTTCAGGAGAGAATAACCTGTTTGAAGCGGCGAGATATATAGCGGATAAAGGCGCCAAGATGATCGTGATCAAAAAAGGGGAGCATGGAGTACTTTTCTTTTCGCCGGATCTGAAGTTTATTTTGCCGGCATATCTTTTAGAAAAAGTTAAGGACCCTACCGGTGCCGGGGATACGTTTGCCGGGGGCATGGTAGGATACCTTGCTGAACAGAAAAAAATTAATGACAGGATCTTGAGAGAAGCTATGGTATACGGTACTATATTAGCCTCGTTCGCGGTGGAAAATTTTGGCGGGGAAAGCTTAGCGAAAGTTGACAGTAAAGCGATAACGAAGCGGCGCGGAGATTTTGAAAAGTTGACGAGATTTTATAAATAAGAGTTTTTGAGAGAGCGAGTGTAGTACAGTGGCAGTACACCAGCTTCCCAAGCTGGCTACGGGAGTTCGATTCTCCTCACTCGCTCCAAACTTTTTCTGTGAAAAAGTTTGGTAACAAGGCAATCATGATATGATTGCCTTGTTTGATATTCACTCATCACAATCGGGGAAAAGCCAGCTTTTCCCCGATTGTTCTTCGCGAACATCAGAGCGAGTTCGTAGGCTTCTTCGTCGCGGTTGTTGTTTGCTCCTCGATGTCTCCTCACTCGCTCCAAACTTTTT
>JAGLIU010000114.1 GCA_023142805.1 Candidatus Omnitrophota bacterium
CTTTTCACCCCCTTGTCATCTCGAGCGACTTCTGCGAAGCAGAGGAGTCGAGAGATCTTAATTACTCCAGATTCCTCGATTCACTCCGTTCACTCGGAATGACAGTGTTGAGACCCTTCCTACCTTCGACCCCTAATCCCTTAGCCCCTAGCCTTTAGCCCTTACCCTTAGCCTATATCCGCTTATCCGTTCAGATAAGCACTGAACGCTTTATCCAATCCTGCTTTTATTTCTTTTGTAAGTTCTTTGCCCTCTTTAAACGTATCCATAAGCCCTTGATCATATTCCTCAATAAATCCTTCAATGTTACGCATAAAATCCTGGAGCTGTTCCGCAACCATGACATTTATAAAATTCTTAGAAAAAGCGTAAAATATTAATATTTGTCCGATCTCGGACACAGGCTTATTTACCGGCTGAATAAGCATTTCAGTAAGAAACTGTCCCCTGCTTATTTTTTTAGCGATTTTATCAGAAATACGAGCTCTTAACTGTACAAGTCTCTGCAATTCTCTAAACTGCGCGTATTCCAGTCTTATAGTTCTACTCACTTCCCTCAGAGCAGCTGATTGTACTTTACTTCCGATACGCGATACTGATAAACCTATATCTATAGCGGGTTTGAATCCTTCGTTAAAAAGAGAGGTGCTGGTGTATATTTGTCCATCTGTCATAGAAATAAGATTAGTTTGAATATACCCGGTCACATCCCCCTGAAGAGTATCTACAATAGGAAGAAATGTCATACTTCCCCCGATTTCAGGATTCATCCTACCTGCCCTTTCCATAAGTTGTGAGTGAACATAAAAAATGTCTCCGGGATAAGCTTCTCTCCCCGGAGATCTGTTCAAAAGAAGAGATATTTGCCTGTATATCCAGGCATGTTTTATAAGATTATCAAATATGACCAAAACATCTTTTTTCTTATCCATAAAATATTCGCCTATAGTCGCGGCGGTATACGGCGCGATATATTGCTCCGTAGACGATGCCGATGCCGGAGCCGCGACAAACACCGTATAATCCATAGCCCCTTCTTTTTTCAGAGTTTCCGCGACCTTTATCATAGAACTATAACTACCTCCGACCCAGCAGTACACACAGATCACATCCTTATCTTTCTGGTTGAGAATAGTATCAACCACTATTGACGTCTTCCCGGTTTGCCTATCTCCTATAATAAGCTCTCTCTGCCCTTTACCAATAGGAATAAGAGCGTCTACGATCTTAATGCCGGTTTTAAGAGGTTCTGATATCGGAACACGTGCCATTATGGGAGGCGCGTCCTTAAATACACGAGAATACGTTTCCGGCTTTATCGGACCTCTATCATCTACAAGAACAGCTAATCCGTCAACTATCCTCCCTTTCAAGTCTTCAGATACGGCTATTTCTAGAGACTTTCCTTTGGAAACAGCTTTTTCCCCTGTCTTGATATTTATTCCATCTCCAATAAGAAGCGCGATCACTTTATGTTCGTCAAACTCTATAACAATACCCTTATCCCCTGACTCAAACTCTAATATCTCTCCGTAAACACAACCGGGCATCCCTTTCAAAGTTATAACATCACCCTTTATGTCTATGATCTTACCGATTTCGGTAATTTCAACCAATACCTTTTTGTTTTTTTCCGGCATATTCTCTACCCCGTCTCTCAATTCGTGAATAAATTGATGATCAAATGTTACGTTTTTGCGCCAGGCACAAAAACGTAACATTTTAGTTGCCCACAATATATTAATTTCTGCCGCCCAAGAACGCAATGTCCAAGGAAGCACAAAAGTCCCCCAACTCCTAACTCCCAACCCGATCCGTACCCCACTTTTAAACCCCTAACCCTCTAGCCCCACTTATCCTTCTTCTTTAACTTCTTTAGCGGCATCCAGAACTTTAGTCATTAGAGTTCCGTCTATAATACTTTCTCCCGTTTTAAGGATAAAACCGCCCCAGATATCTTCTCCAACTCCAAACTTTACATCTATTTTTTCTCCACATCCTTTTTCTATATATCCGCGTATCTGATCCTTATCTTTTTGACTAAACTTGTCAGCTGTAATAATTTCTATTTTTTTATTTTTAATTATCAATGTTGTAACATTTTTAGCTTCCATAAGATCTAATATAGCTTTTTTTACACTTTTTGTTTTGATATCCATCATCTCTTTATTAGAAAAAACACGCTTAACCAGGTCAACCGCGAAATCAACAGCTTTTTCCCGGATCTCACTTTTAACAAGATTTCGAACTCTTTCTTTTTCCTGAAGAGCACTTGCTATTATTTTTCTTGCTTCTTCTTTAGCTTTTTCCCGATCTTCTTCCCGGATTCTTTTCCCGTCTTCTTTCGCCATACGCAACAAAAGATCAGCTTGTTTTTCGGCACTTTCTATTTTCTCAACATATTCCTTATCAAGTTTCGCAAGTTTTTCATTAAGACCCATCTCTTTCTTTAAATTTTCCTGGTCTATTTTTTTTATACGTTTAAGCCCTACCTCCAGCTGCTTATGAAGAAGTACTCTCAAAAACATAACTATAGCTATCACCGTAGCCACCTGCAATATAACAAACGGTCCTACCATAGAAGCCGACATATTCCCTCCTTAAAAAATGTATAAAAACCTAACCCGATCCATGCCCCACCTTTAAAAGCTACTCTTCAACCCCTTAGCCCTTCTTACTTTCGACCCTTAATCCTCTAGCCCCTAGCCCTTAGCCTTCTTACCTTAACCCTTAGCCTTTTTATCCCCTTCAAGCTAACTCAATAAGTTAAATACAGTAAGCAATGATATTATCGCGATCGCTTCCGCGAATACAAAAGCTAATATCATAGCCACAAGTATCTTTGGAGCTGCCGCGGGGTTACGAGACAATCCTTTAACAGACGCGTGTCCTACAAACGCGATAACAATAGCCGGGCCTAAAGTGCTTATAAGCATAATAAAAATAAGAATAGTATTTCTCATAAAACTTCTCCCCTACTCGTAATACTAAGAACGTAAGACATAACAAATGTGCCTTATGTTTCACATAAAATCAAGAGCTCATTACCTTTAAATCTTGCCAAACCGTCCTTAAACGAAAAAATTCTGTGTTCTTCATCAGATTCGTTCTCTTTTATCTTGATTTTACCCTTGCGTAATTTAAATAAAAACGGCTGATGAAAATCCCTCACAGAAAATTCTCCGTCCTCCCCGGGCAAAACCACCTGGTAGGTTTCATGCTTATAAATTTGTTCTCTTGAATCGAATATAATGGTTCTCATATGATTTTGTTCCATATATGAAATATTTTTCGAGCATACGTGTCTAGTTTACCGTATTTAGGTATTCTAGGAAAGCGTTTTTAAGCATTTCTGAATTTTCTAGTTTGTACGCTTTTCTCATGGCAACATAAAACGATTCCCCATTCTTTAGCAACCTGCAAAAATTCACAAACTTGGTTTTACCTGTTTTCTTGCCTTCCAGAAGAAATATAACGAGTGCCCCCGATATAGGATAAAATATATCCGGCCCCAGCTTCCCCGCCCTAAACGTTCTTTCAATCTGATCTATATCTAAATACATCCCCGTATCTATGATCTTTTTTGCTGTCAATAAATATCTGTTCCGGTTGCCTTTTTCACTTGAACACGCTACCCCTTCATCAAGCCAAAGCGGGGCAACTGTTTCACATCCAATAAACTCCCTAAATACTATATGGGTCAATTCATGCGGCAAAATAATATCGAAAAAGTTTTCGTCAAAATAAAAAGTACGAATTACCCTGTCTTTTACGTGTACCGACGCCTCCGACCATTCTTGTCTACCGCTTCCTTCCAAATATGCTTTTTTTGTATTATATAAAAGCACCTTAGCCCGATCCTCCCATAACCAAAAATCGTAACGATTAAACCCTAACCGTCCGGTCAAAGTGTGATAATATTTCTCACACTTACGATTAAACTCCTTTACATACTGAATGGAAATATCAGAGTGGTAATAAACAATAAAATGACCGCTTTTATATTCTTTCCATCCTTCTCCAATATCATTTTTAAGATCTTTACGCCGGGAAGCCGCAAAGACAGGAAAAGCCATAAACATTGTGGTCAAAATAAGAATTATCGAAATTGTTTTTTTCATATTTAAAATATTCACCTTCCCTTTAACATCTAGCCCTTAGCCTTTTGCCTTTTCACCCCCTTGTCATCTCGAGTAAGTGAGGAGTGAAACGACGAACGAATCGAGAGATCTATATACACTTCCAGATTCCTCGATTCACTCCGTTCACTCGGAATGACAGTGTTGAGGCTCTTCCTATCCTTTTGCCTCTAGCCCCTAGCCTTTAGCCCTTAGCCTTTAGCTTTCTTACTATTAGCCTTTAGCCTCTTACCCTTTTTACTTTCTTGTCATCTTTTATTCTTCTATTTCTATACCCTCTTCGTCTTCATCCTCGTCTTCATCTCCATCCTTCTCATCTTCGTCAATATCCTCGGTTTTCTCCTCATTCTCAAATGTCGGCACTTCTGTAAGTTTCAGTTGTTTCTGCCATACAAAATAACATCCTAAACTTAAGATCCCCAAAAAGAGAACTATCGCGAGTATAAGTTTTCCTGTCACCTTCACCGGTATCATTTTCACCTGAGATACAAGCGTCCCCATAAGCGTCAGGTCTTCTTTTGAAGCTTCAAGCATTCTGAGATTTTCCCTGTATCCTGATATATGATCTTCAGGGTTTACCGGAGCATCTTTCTGGCGTATTATTATCTTATTCAACCTGTCTTTTATTCCCATAAACAGGAATTTAGATCGTGTGCTGAATTCCGTATTTTCAAGTATACCATAAGCTTTTTCCGCTTCATCCATTAGAGATACCATTTCATTTTCATCTATTTTCCAAATATCTTCCATCTCTATCTCTATTTCTTTCGCTTCTTTCGGTTTCAGTTTAAAATTCGCGAACACATAATAACTCCCCTGTTGAGTATCATAAGCCACGTTCAACTCTCCGAGACTTAAAAGATGTTCAGGTTTAACTTCTTTCGGCAGATAAGCTTTATAAGGAACATTTCTTATTTGTGTCTCGGACGGATTTATTATAATACTCTTTATGATAACACTACCATACTCATACCATGTCTGGATCACAGGTTCATTAGCGACATTATCTATCATTTTTTGGTTAAGTTCCATCAAGGCTTTAAGTTCCTGCGTCTTGTTCTTAATGTAGGTCATATCCTCTTTCTTTTCTTCAGAAACTTCGTACAATTGATCTAACCCATATTCGGAGGAATCACCCATTTCTTTTATCTGGTTGCTCAACTCTTTAAGATTGGACTGCATTCCTTTAAGATAATCCACAGCACCTCCCCCGCTTGCGGCGCCGCCGGCTCCGCCCTTTGCGGAAGATCGTGCTACCATACCGCTTAATCTGGTCACAGCCGCTTCCAGTGAACTAAACCTTCCAAGTAAAAGATCCGTTGTCGCGTCCCATTCCGAAATACCGGCTGTCATACCCAATATAGCTGAAGTCGTGTTGGACACCTGATCAAGATCAGCCCCGACAACATTGATCGATATCGCGTCTAATGTTTCATATACGGGCTCGGAACATACTATTGAGAACTCTCCAACGCCCCAATCCGGCAGAAAAGTAACATCATATCCGTAAACACTGATCTTATCTCCGGAATACTGCGCAAGCTCTTTCATTTTTCCCGCGGTTATCAACTGCACTTTAAGCGGATCATAAACATCTATAACAGGCTGCAACCCATCCGCCGCGCCATAAGTGATCGTAACCGTTTTTCCCATCATAGTCGTATTTATGCTTGTTAATATACCTGACCGTATTTCTTTTTTAACCTCCTCAAATTTTATTGCCATAGATTCCGTACCTGTAGCGGTAAGGATCTTACCTGTCTCTACCCTTATTGTTTCCTCGAGATCAATAGTTTTGCTAACCACCGCGGCAGTGGTCTCTTCTACGGCGTTAATAGCCTCTGTAACCCCCGTTACACTTGTTTGCACATTTCCGACCTGGGTAGAAAGATCACCGATACCCGTAATCACCTCTCCCATTTCCGAAGGCACGTATGACCTTACTGTTACAATGTTCATGTATTCTGAACCTTTGTAAGTGATCACACACTCCACATTGTATATATTGTCAGTAACAATACCATCTGTCTTCGTAACCGTAAAAAGGCCCGAACCCGCTTCAAATGTTACCGCCTGGGAGATCTCTATCCCATCCACTTTTATCGCGATACTTGACGCGTCCAAATCAGTTTTTACTATCGCGCTGTTTTTAGTTAACCAACACACAATGTCCAAAGAAACATCCGATGTCATATAAACAACGTTAATATTGGCGTTATATACATCTCTTGAAGTTGTTATAGAACTTGTCGCGGTATACGTTTCTCCATCGTGTATTATGTTAGATTCTATTATGTATGTACTGTCACGCGCTATACCGTCACTGGTTTCTATACCAAAAGTCCCGTCAGCATTGGCCGTAAGTGCTTCTGTAAGAACTGTCCCTCCTATCTTTATCTCGACATCTTCTACATTTACACCCGCTACAAGAACATTATCCCGAAGCAGCCATGTCACTATTTCTATCGCCCCGGACAGATCATTCCAATTGGCGGCTACATTTGTTTTATATACTGAAACTCCCGATGTATGGATAGAAGCTAGCGCCGTATTCAAACTTTCATTCGGAGCTGTGATCGTAACCTTTACAGTATACGTCGTATCCTTATCTATTCCTGTAT
>JAGLIU010000115.1 GCA_023142805.1 Candidatus Omnitrophota bacterium
GATGGCAGCGGGTGTTCCGGGCGCGGCGGCGGGCGGTGCTCCTGAAGAAGAAAAGAGTGTATTTACCGTTGTTCTTGCTGAATTTGGCGCGAAAAAGATCAACGTGATCAAAGAGGTCAGAGCTTTGACCAATCTTGGGCTTAAAGAAGCAAAAGATCTCGTAGAAGCAGCTCCAAAAGAGGTTGCCGAAGGTCTCGTGAAAGAGGAAGCTGAAAAGATGAAAAAACAACTTGAAGCGGCTGGCGCAAAAGTAGAGCTTAAGTAAACAGTATCTCTTTTACTAAATCACTAAGGTATCGGGGATATAACGGTGACCGTTCTTCCCGCGTTTGTTACGATAACTAAAACCTAATTACCAAGGGGATGTGATCGCGAATGGCTGTTAAACGAAAAAGTTATGCCAGGTTGGAGGATACATTTGATATTCCTAACCTGATAGATATCCAGATAGACTCATACGCAAAGTTTTTGCAGAGATTTGTTCCTAAGACAAAAAGGGAACAACATGGATTGGAAGGTCTTTTAAATGACGTTTTTCCGATCGAGAGTGTTAATGGGGAGAATAAACTGGAGTATGTCAATTATGATATTGGCAAACCCAAGTACGATGCTGAAGAATGTAAGCGTCGTTCTCTCACTTACGCGGCACCGTTCAGGATCAAAATGCGTCTAAGATTGAAAACAGAGCTTAAAGAGCAGGAAGTATATGTGGGAGAGATCCCGCTTATGACGGATGTTGGTACTTATATTATTAACGGGGACGAGCGTGTTGTAGTTACTCAGCTTCATCGTTCACCCGGGATATCTTTTGAACAGAATTCTTCCGTGGCGGGTAAGATCGTTTATTCCTCACGGCTTATTCCTGATAGAGGTGCCTGGATAGAGTTTTTGTTTGATAAAAGCGATTTGATCTACGTCTATATAGATAGGAAGAGAAAATTTTTGGCTACTACTTTTTTAAGGGTGTTTGGATTGTCTAAAGACGAAGATATACTCAGGGCGTTTGGCGGAGTTGAAGAAATTGCTCTTACACGAGAAAAACAATGTGATGAGCTTGTGGGAAGGGTTCTTGCCGAAGATGTTATAGATGAGACATCATCTTCTATACTTGCGCAGCATTCAGAAAAGATCACTCCTTCTGTCGCTTCGCGTATGTGGAAAGGTAAGGTAAGAAAGGTTAGCTTGCTTAAAACTACACCAAAAGAGATCATCTCGACATTGGAACATGACGCTACAAAGACCAGGGAAGAAGCCTATCTTGACATATACCGTAAACTTCGTCCGGGAGATCCTCCGACATTGGAAGCTTCGCAGGATCTGATCAATCAGATGTTCTTTGAAAGTAAACGATATAATCTTACGAATGTCGGGATAAGGATGCTAAATCGTAAATTGGAGATGAACAGGTCTCTGGATAATGGTTTATTGAGTTCTGATGTATTGGTTAACGCTATAAAATATCTGCTTGAGATAAAAGCCGGGACAAAAAGTATAGATGATATTGATCATCTTGGAAACAGAAGAGTAAGATGTGTTGGGGAACAGCTTGAGAATCAGATCAGGATAAGTTTGGCCAGGGTCGAACGTGTGTCTCGGGAGAGAATGAGTGTGTATGATATGGAAGATGTTATGCCACACAATTTGATGAATACTAAACTTATTACAAGTGTGATCCATGATTTTTTCTCGAGAGGAAGATTGTCTCAATTTATGGATCAAACCAATCCTTTGGCGGAACTTACTCATCTCAGGAGATTGAGCGCTTTGGGTCCCGGAGGTCTTAACCGGGAGCGCGCGGGATTTGAAGTAAGGGACGTGCATTATTCTCACTATGGAAGATTGTGCCCCATAGAAACTCCTGAAGGTCCGAATATAGGTCTTATAAACTCTCTTAGCAGTTACGCGGGAGTGGATGATTTTGGATTTTTAGTGACACCATACCGTAAGGTAGAGAAAGGTGTTGTTACGAAAAAAGTAGAATATCTTTCGGCTGATGTGGAAGATAAATATGTTATAGCTCAGGCAAACGCGGAGACAGATGGGAACGGACGTTTTAAAAAAGATAAAGTATTTTGTCGGCTTAAAGACGATTTCTTTTTGGCTGATAAAAAAGAAGTGCAATATATGGATATATCCCCGCTTCAGCTGGTGAGTGTTTGTGCCGGTTTGATCCCGTTTTTGGAACATGATGACGCTAATCGCGCGCTTATGGGTTCTAATATGCAACGCCAGGCGGTTCCTTTGTTGTTTCCTGAATCTCCTTTGGTAGGGACAGGGCTTGAATATCGTGTGGCAAAGGATTCAGGCGCGATAGTAATTGCCAAAAATGGCGGTAAGGTCTCCAAGGTTGATTCAGAACAGATCGTTATAGCGGGAGAAAGATATCCTTTAAAGAAATTCGAAAGAACAAACGCGCGTACGAGTATAAATCAGAGGCCGCTTGTAAATCTTGGAGATACAGTAGCCGATGGTGACGTTCTGGCGGATGGTATTTCCACTGAAAACGGAGAAATGGCTCTCGGGCGTAATGTGTTGGTAGGGTTTATGTCTTGGAGGGGATTTAATTTTGAGGATGCCATTCTCATTAATGAAGATCTTTTAAAAGAGGACGCGTATACGTCCGTGCATGTGCATAGGTTTGAAGTAGAGGCAAGAGACACTCGTTTGGGTAACGAAGAGATCACGTCGGATATTCCTAATGTAGGAGATGAAGCGCTTAAAAACTTAGATGAGACGGGTATTATACGGATAGGGGCGGAGGTTTCTCCGACGAGTATATTGGTGGGTAAAGTCGCTCCGAAATCGGAAACTGAGCTTTCTCCGGAAGAAAAGCTTCTTCGCGCTATATTCGGAGAAAAGGCGGGGGACGTTAAAGATGTTTCTCTTCGCGTTCCGTCAGGTATTAACGGTATAGTGGTTGATATTAAAGAGCTTTCCAGAAAGACCCGTAAGACGATGACAAAAGAACAGCGTAAGCAGGATACAGCCGAGAAGAAGATCGTGAAGGAAGGATACGCGAATATTCTAGAAAGACTTGAAACTAAAAAAGTAGAGAAGGTACATAAGAGTTTGGTAGGAAGCGCTTTGGTAGAGTCTTTAGTGGATCTGGAAACCGGGAAAACTTTGATCAAACCCGGTCAGAAGATCAAAGAATCGGATATTATTAAATTTAAAAAAGCTGATCTTGACGCGGTCTATGTTTCTAAGGATGAAAAACTTCAGACCAAGATAAACGGTGTTATGGTTACAATAAACGGACAAATAGAACAGACCATGATAGAAATGGAAAGAGATCTGGATCAAATAAAACACGGGGATGAGCTTCCTCCCGGGGTTTTACGAAGGGTTACGGTTTATGTAGCAAGTAAGAAAAAACTCCAGGCGGGAGACAAGATGGCCGGGCGTCATGGGAATAAAGGTGTTATCGCTAAGATATTACCCTCGGAAGATATGCCTTATTTGCCGGATGGTACGCCGTTGGATATTGTGCTTAATCCGTTAGGTGTGCCTAGTCGTATGAATATAGGTCAGCTGTTGGAAACTCAGCTGGGGTGGGCGGCAAAAGTGCTGGGAAACAAGGTTTCGACTCCGGTATTTAATGGCGCGACGGAGATGGATATTGAAAATGCCATGAAGCAGGCTGATCTGCCGGTTTCAGGTAAGATAACTTTGAGAGATGGGTTTACCGGGAAGGCCTTTGATCAGAATGTTACCGTTGGTTACATTTATATGATGAAGCTGGCGCATTTGGCAGATGATAAAATGCATGCCAGGTCTATAGGGCCTTATTCATTGGTTACTCAGCAGCCGTTGGGAGGGAAGGCCCAGTTTGGAGGACAGAGATTCGGGGAGATGGAAGTTTGGGCTCTTGAAGCATATGGTGCCGCTTATACGTTACAGGAACTTTTAACGGTTAAAAGTGATGATGTCGCGGGTCGTACAAAGATATACGAGACTATTGTAAAAGGGGAGAATATGCTTGAGCCGAGCACTCCTGAGTCATTTAATGTTTTGATCAAGGAACTCCAGAGTCTGGCCCTTGATGTCCATCTTGAACAAACAGAAACCCGAGAGGTGTAGATATTATGTTACGAAAAGTAAATAAATTTGATAAAGTTCGTATACAAATAGCGTCACCGGAAAAGGTGAAAGAGTGGGCTACACGTAAGGTTGGGAATAAAAGCTTGCTTTATGAGGTAAAAAAACCGGAAACTGTTAATTACCGTACACTTAAGCCCGAGCGTGACGGTCTTTTCTGTGAAAGGATATTCGGTCCCACGAAAGACTATGAATGTAATTGCGGCAAGTATAAAAGGATCAAACATAAGAACATCATATGTGATCGTTGTGGTGTGGAAGTGACTAAATCCAATGTAAGACGTCAGAGAATGGGCTGTATAAAATTGGCGGCTCCTGTCGCTCACGTATGGTTTTTTAAAGCGATACCTTCTCGTATGGCAAATTTGCTGGATATGAAAATGAGGGATCTTGAAAGAGTATTGTATTACGAACAATATGTTGTGGTGAATCCCGGAGAAACTCCTTTTAAGGCACAAGAAATGCTTACGGAAGATCAGTATATGGAGTCAAAGCAAAAGTATGGTACGGATTTCAAAGCTATGATGGGTGCCGAGGCCGTAAGAGAATTGTTGAAGAATGTTGATCTTGAAGGTGTCGCTAAGGAACTTATAGTGAAAATGTCCGAAAAGAAAGATGTGAATACTAAAACCAGACTTATGAAGCGCCTTAAAGTTGTTAACGCGTTCAGGTTTAGTGATAATCTTCCTGAATGGATGATCCTGGATATGGTACCGGTTATACCACCGGATCTAAGGCCGCTCGTGCCGCTTGATGGTGGAAGGTTCGCGACCAGTGATCTTAATGATCTTTACCGGCGGGTTATTAATCGCAACAACCGTCTTAAGAAACTTTTGGAGCTTAAAGCTCCGGAAGTTATCGTGCGTAACGAAAAACGCATGCTTCAGGAAGCTGTTGACGCTTTATTTGATAATGGCCGGCATGGCAGAGAAGTGGTGGGGTCCGGGGGACGTCCCTTAAAATCGCTCGCTGATATGCTTAAAGGGAAACAGGGACGATTTCGTCAGAACCTTTTAGGGAAACGTGTGGATTATTCGGGTAGAAGTGTTATTGTTATTGGTCCTGAATTGAAACTTAATGAATGCGGTTTGCCGAAAGCTATGGCATTAGAGCTTTTTCAGCCGTTCATTATAAGAAAACTTAGAGAAAAAGGATTTGTACATACTATAAAAAGCGCCAAAAAGATGGTTCAGCAGGAGAATCCTGAAGTGTGGGATATATTAGATGAAGTCATTAAGGACCACCCCGTACTTCTTAACAGGGCTCCTACCCTGCATCGTCTGGGGATTCAGGCGTTTCAACCCAAACTTATCGAAGGGAAAGCTATTAGAATACATCCTTTGGTTTGCGCGGCATTCAACGCTGATTTTGACGGTGATCAAATGGCGGTTCATGTGCCTCTTTCGATTGAAGCACAAATGGAAGCGCGTCTCATAATGAACGCGGAAAATAATATTTTCTCGTCTTCTAATGGGCGGCCTATAACTACACCGTCACAAGATATAGTTTTGGGCGCGTACTATATTACCAAAGCCAAATCAGGGGTTAAAGGTGAGGGTAAGTCTTTTGCCGATCCGGAAGAAGTTATAATGGCGTACCAGAACGAAGAAGTGGATAAATTCGCTAAGATAAAGGTGCGAATAAAAGGTGAAATAATAGATACAACCGTAGGGAGAGTTGTCTTCAATGATATTCTTTCCGAGGGGATGCCATTTTATAACAAACCTATGAATAAAAAAGCTGTCAGCCAGATGATATCGGATTGTTATCGATTGAAAGGGCATAATGAAACCGTACGGCTTTTGGATTCACTTAAAACAATAGGGTTTGAGGAGTCTACTCTTTCCGGAGCTTCAATGGCGGTTTCAGATATTAGTGTACCGTCCGAAAAAAAAGAAAGATTAGCCGCGGGTCAGGCCAAGGTTGATAAAATTGAGAGTCAGTATCAGAGAGGTCTTATAACCGATGGAGAAAGGTATAATAAGATAATTGACATCTGGACACATGTTACGGAAGACGTTTCTAATCTCGTTTTTCGTAATTTAGATAGTTTCAATCCTGTATTTATGATGGCGGATTCAGGTGCCAGAGGTTCAAGACAGCAGATCCGGCAGCTTGCCGGGATGAGGGGACTTATGGCCAAGCCATCAGGTGAGATAATTGAAACTCCGATCACCGCGAATTTTCGTGAAGGGTTAACCGTACTGGAGTATTTTATATCCAGTCATGGCGCGCGTAAAGGTCTGGCGGATACGGCTCTGAAAACAGCTGATTCCGGATATTTGACACGTAGGCTGGTTGATGTGGCACAGGATGTTATCATAAGGGAAGATGATTGTGGAACATTGAACGGTATTACAGTTTCGGCGATAATAGAAGGGGATGAAATCGTCGTGTCTTTGGCTGAACGTATTTCGGGGAGGGTCGCTCTTGATAATATAGTTGATCCGTTGACGGGTGACAAGATCATTAAATGCGGAGAGATCATCAGTGATATTCAGGCGGAGAAGATTGAAGGTATTCCGATGCTTGATACCGTAAGAATAAGAAGTGTTCTTACCTGTGAGGCGGAAGAAGGTGTTTGTGGGAGATGTTACGGGCGTAATCTAGCGACCGGCAATATAGTTGAAGGCGGAGAAGCCGTTGGAATTATAGCGGCACAGTCTATCGGTGAGCCGGGAACACAGCTTACGATGAGAACTTTTCATATAGGTGGTACGGCATCAAGGATCATTGAACAGTCATATTTCCAGAGTAAAGAAAACGGGTTTATGAAATATCATAATCTAAAGACGGTAGAAAGCAGGGAGCCGGGGGTGTTTGTTGTTCTTAACAGAAACGGTCAGATCAGTATTGACGAAAAAGACGGAAGGGAAATAGATCGTCAGATCATACCTCAAGGTTCATCTGTTTTCTTTAAAGACGGTGCGGGTATTAAGAAAAAGCAGAAGTATGCCGAATGGGATCCTTATACCGTACCTATTCTTACGGAAGTTCCCGGACGTGTGCAGTATGAGGATATTAAAAAAGATGTTACGATGAAAATAGAAATAGATAAGTCAACGGGAGTAAAGAACAAGGTTATTATAGATCAGAAGGGTGATTATCATCCGCAGTTATTGTTGATAAATGATAAAGATGAAGTTGAGGCGATATATCCACTACCGGTAGGCGCGCATATCATGGTGAAGGATAGAGCGGAAGTAAGAGCCGGAGATATTTTAGCAAAAACTCACAGGGTTACAACGAAGACCAAGGATATTACCGGTGGTCTACCGAGGGTAGCGGAACTTTTCGAAGCCAGGAGACCAAAAGACCCTTCCATTATAAGTGAGATCGAAGGAACGATAGAGTTCGGGGATTCAAAGAAAGGCCAAAAGCGTATAGTTGTTGAGAGTGAGACCGGTATGCGTAAAGAGTACTTAATTCCTCACGGTAAACATCTGAATGTTTACAGGGGAGATATTGTAAAAGCGGGAGAACAGCTTGTTGACGGACCGGTTGTCCCCCAGGACATACTCAGGGTTTCAGGAGAGAAGGCTTTGCAGGAATATTTGCTTAACGAGGTGCAGGAAGTGTATAGGTTGCAGGGTGTTCAGATCAACGATAAACATATTGAAGTTATTATACGTCAGATGCTCAGAAATATTAAGATAATGGACTCGGGAGATACATCCTTTCTTGAGGGGGATAAAGTGGATAAAAAATCTTTCCGTCGGGAAAATATGAGAGTGCTTAAAAAGAAGAAAAAACCCGCTACCGCTGAACCTGTACTTCAGGGGATTACAAAGGCTTCTCTTACTACCGAAAGTTTTATTTCAGCGGCGAGTTTTCAGGAAACTACCAGGGTTCTTACTGAAGCCGCTTCCAGCGGGAAAGTCGATAATCTGGTAGGGCTTAAGGAAAATATTATTATGGGGCATCTTATTCCCGCCGGTACAGGGTATGATAGTCATAGAAAAATTGGAATGGAACGGGAATTGCTTAAAGCGGTTAAAGAAGATGAGAATACAAAAGATACAGAAACCGAGAAAATAACTAAATAGGAGAAAGTATGCCGACAATAAATCAATTGATACGTAAAGGAAGAAAAGTTGTAAAAGATAAGACCAACTCCCCCGCTCTTCAAGGTTGTCCGCAGCGCAGAGGGGTGTGTCTTCAGGTAAAGACGCGTACTCCAAAGAAGCCAAACTCCGCTTTGAGAAAAGTCGCGAGGGTGCGTTTGACGAACAGGATAGAGGTAACCGCGTACATACCGGGGGAAGGGCATAATTTGCAGGAACACTCTATTGTAACTATCCGGGGCGGAAGGGTAAAGGATCTTCCAGGTGTGCGTTATCATATAGTCCGCGGCACATTGGACACTTCCGGAGTTGAGTCAAGAAGACGTTCAAGGTCTAAGTACGGGGCTAAAAAGCCGAAACAGTAAATCGTGAAAAGAGAAGAATAAATGTGTGGTTGTCGGACACGAGTGAAAAAAAAGGATAAGGAAAAATGAGAAGAAGAAAAGCAGAAAAACGAGGGAATTTGCCGGACGCGAAATATAACAGTAAAGTGCTTGGTAAATTTGTAAACATGGTAATGGAAAGAGGAAAAAAATCCGTGGCGGAAAGTATTGTTTATGGAGCGCTTGACGGTGTCAAAGAAAAAATGAATGGTGTAGATCCTCTTGATGTGTTTATTACCGCGTTGGAAAACGCGCGTCCTTTATTAGAAGTGAAATCCAGACGAATAGGTGGGGCTACGTATCAGGTGCCTCTCGAAGTTAAACTTGAAAGAGGTCAATTTATGGCGATGAGATGGATAAGAGATTTTGCCAGAAATCAGAAAGGGCGACCTATGAGAGTGAAACTAGCTCAGGAAATCGTGAATGCGTATAAAAAAGAAGGTCCTTCGATGAAGAAACGTGAGGACACTCATAAAATGGCTGAAGCTAATAAGGCATTCGCGCATTATAAATGGTAAATGAGTTCGTAGTTGGTAGTTTGTGGTTAACATATGATCACTGAAGCCAGAACAACGGACTTGGAATTAGAAAAGGTGTGAAAGAGAAAGTGTATAGAAATTTTATTAACAGAATAATAGAAAACAACAACATTCAAATGACATAAAAAGAGATAAAAGGTCACGAGAAATAAGTAAGGGGTCAGGTGTTAACAACTAGATGGAAAATGTTCAAAATTTAAGAAACATAGGAATAATAGCTCATATTGACGCGGGAAAGACCACTACCACAGAGAGAATACTTTTTCATACGGGAAAGATCTACAAAATAGGTGAGGTGCATGAAGGTACCGCGGTGATGGACTGGATGGAACAAGAACAGGAAAGAGGGATCACTATAACCAGTGCTGTCACAACGTGTGAGTGGAAAGATAAAAAGATCAACATTATAGATACTCCCGGACATGTAGATTTTACCGTTGAAGTGGAACGTTCTTTGAAAGTTTTAGATGGTGCCTTGGTAGTATTTTGCGCGGTTGGCGGGGTCCAGCCGCAAACTGAGACCGTATGGCGTCAAGCGGATCGTTATGATGTGCCGAAGATCGCTTTGATCAATAAGATAGATCGTACCGGAGCCGATTTTTTTAAGGTCATTATTGAAATGCATAAAAAGCTTGGCGCGAACGCGACACCTATACAGATTCCCATAGGGAAAGAAGAGGATTTTAACGGGATAATAGATATTGTCGAGGGTAAAGCCTATATGTTTGGTGAGGACGCGGACATGGGAGAAGCAACTGAAGTTGAGATACCGGAAGATATGAAGGATCTAGCCAGTCATTGGAGGCATAATCTTATCGAAAAATTGGCTGACGTGGATTCGGAAGCCGAGGAATATTATCTTATGGATAAAGGTATTTATCCGGAGAAACTCAAAGCGATCATAAGGCGAGCTACTATCAAGAATCTGTTTGTACCTGTTCTGTGCGCTTCCGCGCTTAAGAATAAGGGTATGAAGATAGTGATAGATTCGGTATGTGATTATCTTCCCTCGCCGATGGATGTAGTTCCTCCTAAGGCGACTAATCCAAAAACAAATGAAGATATTGTTGTGAACCCTAAAAGTGACGAACCGCTTTGCGCATACGCTTACAAAATAATGACGGATCCTTTTGTCGGGACATTGACGTTTACACGTATCTATTCAGGGACAATAAAATCCGGAACTTATATTTTAAATTCTACAACGGGTAAAAAGGAACGTGTGGGGAAAATTGTCAAGATGCATGCCGATCAAAGAGAACTAATTCAAGAAGCCGTAGCGGGGCAGATAGTGGGCCTTGTAGGGTTAAAAGAGACATCTACCGCGCATACTCTTTGTGAGGAGAAACATCTCGTAACTTTAGAAAGGATCGTGTATCCGGAGCCGGTCATATCAATGGCGATAGAACCGGAGACCAGATCTGACCAAGATAAGCTTAGTGAAGGGCTTAACAAACTTGTAAGAGAAGACCCTTCGTTTAAAGTTAGATACAATGAAGAGACGGGACAAACGCTTATAAGCGGTATGGGTGAGCTTCATTTAGAAATAATAGTTGACAGATTAAAAAGAGAATTCAAGGTGGGAGCTAAAGTAGGCAGTCCTCAGGTAGCTTATCGGGAGACTATAACCAAAGAGATCGAGGTAACGGGTAAATTCATACAGCAGAGCGGAGGTCGTGGACAATATGGTCATGTTGAGGTGAGACTTGAACTTGGAGAAAAAGGATCGGGGATAACTTTTGAACAAGAAGTAAAAGGGGGGGCCGTTCCCAGAGAATATTTTAAAGCTGTGGAGCAAGGGATACATCGCGCCGCCAAAAATGGTCCTTTAGCGGGGTATCCCGTTACGGATATAAAGGCGGTTCTTTATGACGGATCGTATCATGAAGTTGATTCCTCGGAAATGGCTTTCAGTAACGCGGGTAGTATAGCGTTTAAAGAGGGGACTCGAAAAGCGAACCCGGTGTTGCTTGAGCCGATAATGAACCTTGAAGTAACGACTCCCGATGAGTATTTGGGAGACGTTATAGGAGATATGAACATGCGAAGAATTAAGGTTGAACATATAGATCAGAAAGGTTCTACAAAGATAGTTACGGGTGCCGCTCCGTTGGCGCAAATGTTTGGATACGCGACCGCGTTAAGAAGCTTGACACAAGGCAGGGCTACGTATACAATGGAGCCTGCTTTTTACAAGGAAGTTCCTAAGGATTTAATGATGAAGCTTATGTCGCCGTCGGCGGCTTGAGTATATAATATTATAAGGTATTAAAAAGAAAGAAAATATTTAAGGAGGGAATAATGGCCAAGGC
>JAGLIU010000116.1 GCA_023142805.1 Candidatus Omnitrophota bacterium
CTTCACAGCCATATTCAGATCAGCTTCATCATCTACGTATATACTGCATATTCCCTTGTAATGTTTTATCACCGGAACTTTACTCTTTTCGGAAACTTCCCGTATCAGAGATTCTCCTCCGCGAGGCATAATAAGATCTATCCCGCCCGAAGCTTCAAGCATCGCGTTCACAAGATCACGACTCGTATCCTCGACCAATATGAACGCGCCATCATCAAGTCCGCGCTTCAGAGCGGCCTCACGAAGCACCGAATATATAGCTTTGTTGGAATTAATGCTATCCGATCCGCCCCTTAAAATAACCGCGTTACCGGATTTTAGGCATAATGATATACAATCCGCTGTTACATTTGGACGAGCTTCATAGATTATTCCTATAACGCCTATAGGTACTCTCACTTTTTCGATCCTGAGTCCATTCGGACGTTCCTTTCTTTCTATGATCGACCCTACCGGATCATCAATTTTCGCTACATCTTTCATCATTTGACACATGCCATCTATCCTGTCATCGGTAAGCTCCAACCGATCAATAAAAGCCTCTGTCTTTCCCGACTTCTCCGCGGCTTTCACATCTACAAGGTTTGCCTTTTTTATGTTTTCCCTGGCGGCATTTAACTCTTTTGCCATTAAAAATAATATCTCGTTTTTTTCATCCGCGTTCAATCTGCTGAGAACAACCGCTCCACACCTTGCCCTGTCAGTTATTTCCCTCATTCGAGTTTTCGCATTCATCATAGATCCCCTTGCTTCCCCTATAAACACATATCAAAAATCACAAATCGCACGTTTTGATCTTTTCACCCCTGCCTATTCTTTCTCTACCACAACAAGATTATCTCTATGCACTACTTCATCATAATCTTTATACCCCAGTTCTTTTTCTATTTCAGCCGATTTTTTCCCCATTATTTTCGAGATCTCTACGGCCGAATAATTAGAAAGCCCCCGAGCTATAACACTTCTTTCTTTGGATATGACCTCAACCACGTCACCGTCAGAAAATGTTCCGTCCACTTTTATTATACCGCTGGGGAGAAGACTTTTCTTCTTTTCCACAATGGCTTTTTCAGCTCCCTCATCTATCACAATACTTCCCTTCGCCTTTAAACTAAATGCTATCCACCGCTTCCGCGCTTTTACTGTCCGCTGTCTCGCGTTAAATTTAGTCCCGATACTTTTACCCTTCACTATATCCGCGAACACATTCTTATTCTTTCCTCCCGCGATAACACATTCTATCCCGGCATGGGTAGCGTTCTTTACCGCTTCCAGTTTAGTGATCATTCCACCTGTGCTTTCAAAGCATCCTTTTCCTTTACAAAGAGCTCTTATATCACCTGTTATATCCCCGACACAACCAATAACACGGTTCTCTTCATCATAAAGACCATCTACATCCGTGAGAATAACAAGCATATCGCTATCCGCGAGATCCGCTACCAAACCGGATAATCTGTCATTGTCTCCACACTTTATCTCATTAGTAGAAACCGAGTCGTTCTCATTAACGATCGGTACCGCCTTATGCTTAAGCAATGTATTAAGCGTATATTTTATGTTCAAGAACCGGCGTCTATCACTAAAGTCTTCTTGTGTAAGAAGCATTTGTCCCGCGACATATCCGCGTTTAGTCAAAAATTCATTGTATATGTTCATGAGATGGCTCTGCCCAATGCTAGCGGCCGCCTGCATCTCGGAAAGTGAAATATTTTTTTTATCAAGCCCGAGGATCCCCAACCCGGATCCGACCGCTCCGGAAGATACAAGGACCACTTCCACTCCGCTACCCCTGACATCGGCTACCTGATCCGCGATATTCGCGATCATTTCACGATCAATACGATTTTGATCATCTGTCAGAACACGTGTCCCTATCTTAAGTGTTATCCTCTTCCGTTTTTTCTCTAACATTCTTTATCTCCTTGTAGACCGCGGCAATAAGTTCACTCAATCCTTCTTTATTTAAGGCCGAGATCGCGTATACCTTTTTGTTTATACCTTCAGAAAAACATTTAACCCGCGCGAAAGCCTCCGGAATATCGATCTTATTCGCTACTACAACACGCGGTTTATTATACACTTTTTCATCATACAATTTAAGCTCTTCCTCTAACTTCAAATAGTTCTCTACAGGATCCGACCCCTCCGGCGGCATCATATCCACAACATGCACCAAAACAACCGTCCTCTCAATATGCCTCAAAAACCTGTCTCCCAACCCTTTACCGCTATGAGCGCCTTCTATAAGTCCCGGCATATCAGCGGCAACAAACGTATTGTCATAAAACTTCACAACCCCCAACCTCGGACTTTTTGTTGTAAACGGATATGGCGCGCTCTTCGAATGTGATTTTGAGATACATGAAACCAGTGTGGACTTTCCGGCATTCGGAAAGCCTATTATACCCGCGTCAGCAACCAGTTTTAGATCCAACAATAAAGTTTTTATTTCTCCGAGTTCTCCCGGCGTCGCGATCTCAACTTTGGCGCTGCCTTTCCCTCCGACACCGCCTTTAGCGACTATCACCTGTATGCCGTTACAAGGCAGATCCCGAAGCACCAGACCTGTGTCCGCGTCAGTGATCAACGTACCTATCGGCACATCAAGCACAACATCCTTACCCTTTTTGCCATATTTTTTATTGGATCCACCGTGCTTACCATTTTCCGCGCGTTGGTGTTGGTTATATCTATAATCCAGAAGTGTATGTAGATTGGAATTGCTTTTTATTATAACATCGCCGCCCGGGCCTCCATCACCACCATCAAGAGTTCCTCTTCGGTTAAAAATGTCCTTATACAAACTTTGACATCCCTTACCTCCAATACCACCGGAGACGTAGATCTTTGTATGATCTATAAGCATCTTATTCAGGAAGAACGTTTACGATTCTTTTGCCGGTAAAAGCGACTACACCCGGACATATTGCAAACAAAGTATCATCAGTACCTTTGGATACATTCTGCCCCGGTTTGTAATGAGACCCTCTTTGTCTGATAATTATACTACCCGCGGTTACAACTTGACCACCATATTTTTTTACTCCAAGCCTCTGAGCGTTGGAATCACGCCCATTCCTTGAAGATCCTTGTCCTTTTTTATGTGCCATAATTACTCCCCTTTGTACCGCTAAGTCATCACATTCCAAACCTCGCACATAACTTCGTTACTTTGATCTCTTAGCGTTCATTCTTTATCTATTTTCTTCGCGGGTGTTTTCTTCTCCGCCTCTTTTGCTTTCGTTTCCGTCTTTTCCACAATTGGTTTAGCGGTCTCCGCGAAATGTATATCTTTAACTACAAGTTCCGTAAGATCCTGTCTGTGTCCTATTTTTGACTGTGAACTTTTTCTGTCTCTGTACTTAAACGCGATAAGCTTTTTCCCACGCTTATCCCCTAATATTTCACACTCGGCATACGCGCCCTTGACATAAGGTTCTCCAACAAAATAAGTGGACCCTTTTTTACCAAACAATACGTTGTCTATCTTTATTGTTTTTTTCTTTTGTTCTTTTATTCTGTTAACCACTATCTTGGAATTTTTCTCCACCCGCACCTGTGTGCCTTGAAGCTCAATTATCGCATACATAATTTTCCTCTCCCATTAAAATTCGCATACTACGATTAGCATGCCTTAAGTTCTTCAACAATAACGCCTTACATTAAAAAGACCCAAATCTGGCGCGTTAAATGTCTCACAATACTATCAAATAGTACTACTGTTGTCAAGGGGAATATGTATAGCAAAGACACCTTTCCTGACGTAGTTTTATATAAGATGCCATGTTCTTAGCCGAAGGCAAAAGTTGATGTCAAGAAAGATATTAAATGATCCTATTCCGCAAAATGTAATAAACCTACACGACCCCGGATTTTCGTTATACTATACTTCTCGCCAGGATTCTATGAACGGAGGTAACCCGCTAAAAGCGGCATCAATTTCATCGGAATCCAGTGTTATATCCGCGGTACCGGTAACTGTCGTATCAACAGTAACCCCACTTTCTACAAAGAGAGCTCCATTAATTTCTGTATTACCGGATATAAACAATCCCCCCTCAACCCAAAGAACACCGTTAAAATCCCCTCCTGATATTTTCAAATCTCCGATAATTACTAATATGCCGCTTCCATTCCATGTATTTGACGTTATCTTTGACATATTGGTCGCGTCTTCAACCCATGTAATGCCCGTAACTACATCATTCAGAATTGCCGCATCGTAGACAGTTCCATAAGATCTCGCAAGCTCTTTCATCTCAGCCTTTGTAATACCAAATGTGGTTTCAAAAACCAAGCCCGCATGTTCTACAATAGAACCCGCGGGAGTAATTACCGCGCTTCCCTGAAGCGTTAGTGTTCCATTTGTTGATACCGCGCTACTTAAAGCGGGCGGAGTAATACTGGATATGATAACGTCGATGCTTCTTTGAACTCCGCTCACATTTCCAACGGATCGTATCCTAAGCTGATTAGTTTCCACCAAAGGGACCCCTGAACTATCATTCGTAGATATACTGACAGATGTCGTCCCATCGCCTAAAGAACTGGATATGTTACTTTGATCCGTCCAATCCGAGTTAAGCTGTGTTCGAGCGAACTCAATCCCCGCCTCTGCCAGATAAAACGATTTTGTGGAATTATCCTGCCGCTCTTCCATATTCATTTCTGAATTGCTGATCATAATTATAGACGTTGTGGCAACCGCCACTACCACAACAACACTTAGAACTATAAGAAGTATCATCCCCTTTTCATTTTTTTTCTTAAGAAATCCCATATCCACCTCCTAATTACGTAAAAGAACGTCCGTGGAAAGGTCAACGTTAAAAACCTTTCCCCGTATCTGATCCTGCATCGAAAGAACAATTGTCACAACATTACCCGTTAAGGTAAATGTCAGACTATTCGCGTTACCCGCTATTAACACTTCATCCCCCACGACCCCGGTATCCGGATCAAAAAATATATCATTCCCACTCAAATAAAAACTTCTTTCTATGGAATCTATACCACTGGTATATTCGATCGTCGAGACATTAGGTATATTCACCGGTGTTGTCGTATCCGTTGTTCCCTCCATTATTCCGCTGATACCACCCTGTCCTCTAGCCATCATATCCAAAGTGAGCCGCGCGTCTTGCTGAAGTTTCACCTGAGCGTCCGCTTCGATCCAGGTTACCTGTACTGTCATATAAAAAGTCACAAGAGCAACTACCGCCAAGATCATAATTGTCGAAGCAACCATAACTTCAGGAAGAAAAACCCCTCTCTCTGTATCTTTACCAACAACACGCATATCACTCTCCAAATTACGGGGACATCATAACTGAGACTAACTCCAGATCAGGATTAGCGGCAGTACCTTTGCTCAAAGTCCCGGACATTCCCTGTTTCTCCCAATTAAGTGTAACAGTAATCGTAAGATTACCGGTACTGACATCCTCGGTAACAGTAGTCGTCAGGGTATCATTTACCAGGTCATCCCCTCCGATCGCGTCATCAACATTATTCCCAAAGGATGAAGCCAGAGTTTTTACGTCCGCGTAGCTCCAAGATTTTACCTCTTCCATCCGAGCCCTCAAAAGATTCATAGCTTTAGTTCTGTTCTTAGCTCTTTCTATACTCAACCGAGCGGACATCAACACTCCCATTACAGCTATAGTGGTAATAGTGAGTAACAAAATGGAAATCAAAGCTTCCACTAAAGTAATCCCTCTACTATCGTTAATAATATTCATTAAAAACCTCATCCCCGCTAATCCTGTAACGTAAACATAGAGGCAAATTCTCTTTGCCCCTACAATCAAGTTTACCTTACAATCTGTATTAATCCAATAAAAGGCAAGTTATTTTTCGTTTATGAATATGTCCTCAAGGTGAAGAGATCTCCCCACTTTCAGCTCAATCTTACAACGATATTTTCGTTGTATATCGCTTAACATCTTTGCCTGATCAGACAATAACGCGGTATTTATATCCGAATGAACCTGAACTATTAATACTTTGTTTCTTTTTTTATTCTTAACCAAAATATTATCTATTTTTCGTACGGTTTCTATAGCTATAGTTTCTACACTTTTTATCATACCTTTTCCCGCGCAATACGGACATTCCACATGCGAAGCGCCTTCAAGGCTTTTTCTCATTCTCTGACGTGTCATTTCTACAACACCAAATTGGGAGATAGATCGTAGGCTTATACGCGCCTTATCCTGTTGAAGCTTTTTCTGCAGTACATTAAAGACTTTGTCTCTATGATCCTTCGTATCCATATCAATAAAATCTATGATCACTATCCCCCCGATATCCCTAAGCAAAAGCTGTCGGGGAATCTCCTCCGCCGCTTCCACATTGGTCTTATACGCGGTCTCTTCCAGGCTTTTCTTCCCTACGAAACTACCGGTGTTAACGTCAATAACAACAACCCCTTCTGTCTGCTCTATCACAAGATAACCCCCGCTCTTAAGTCCTACCTTCCGCTCAAATATCTCATCGATCTTCTTATCCAGCCCATATTTCTGGAATAACGGCGTATCTTCAGAATAAAGTTTGATCCGACTCTTAAACCCCGGAATAAAGGCTTTCAAAAACTTTGTTATCCGCACGTATTCTTCCTTTGAATCTACTATAAGCTTCTTAACATCTTCCGTAAACATGTCTCTTATCGCTCTCAAAACAATCCCGTATTCTTCATATACAGTTGCCGGGGCCGCCTGTTTTTCCGCACGGCTTTTGATCTTCCCCCAGAGATTTATCAAATATTTAAGTTCGCTATAGAGCTCTTTTTCCTTACATTTCTCGGCTACTGTACGAACTATACACCCCATTTTACTTAACGTTATTACCTTATTCAAACTCTCCCGGATCTTCTTTCTTTCCTCTTTTTCCGTTATACGCCGGGATATCCCGATCCCTTTATCATAAGGAGTTAAAACCAAAAAGCGTCCGGGAAGACTTATATGCGTAGTCAACCTGGGACCTTTAGTCCCGATCGCTTCTTTAACCACCTGAACCATTATTTCCTCACCCTTTTTAATAAGCTCATTTATTTTTGGTATCCCTCCGCTCTTTTTATGCTTAAACGTTATCGCGTCCTCATTTGAAAGCAATTCCTCAAGCATCGCTCCTTTGCTTATAATATCGCTTACATGTAGAAATCCGTTCTTTTCATAACCTATGTCTATAAACGCCGCTTCTATACCCGGCAAAATAGAAGTTACCTTACCTTTAAAAATACTTCCGGCAGAATATTCCGGATTTTTTCTCTCCATAAAGAAGTCTATCAGTGCCCCATTCCTGACTACAGCTATACGTTTTTCTACAGGTCCCACATTGATCAGTATTTCTTTTCCCGTAGAATTTTCATTGCATTTTTTTATCTGTCGTTTTACCATTATCCGACACCACCCCTTCATTTATCGATACCAACCGAATCCCATCCGGCAAATTCTCGTTCAATCTTTCACTAATTTCCCAACTATCAATCCTCTCGGTAAGTCAAAAATCCATTTCCTCTTTCAATCCTTCTTTTCCCGACTTCAACGCTTTGGTAATACTTATTTTTACACGCGGGGTAAATCCCTTTGTCAAGACAAACGGCAAACGCGCCCATCACGTTACCCTGCGTATGACAATCTTAAGATCCAAACGCGAGATATAAATCATAAGATCTTTTTTGAAAAATACCGCGTTGTATTTAATCATTATTTCGCGTAAAACAGATGAGAAGACTTGTAAGACGTGTTCTTGATCATATAAAATTCTTTTGTTTAAATCTCCACTTTAGATCTTCTCTCTTCCCGCATACTAAGATTTATTCCTAAAATCCAGAAAAGGTTTCTTTTTTTTGTTTTCTATTTCCTGAGATTTTCTAGTCGCGACATTCGCGGTTTTTTTTTCGATTTTTACCTTTCCGGTCTTAACCGCGTTCTTATCTTCATTAATTTGAGGACTAAAATACTTACTATACTGCTGCTGGACCACCGGTCCCGCCGCTGAAATAGTCTTGGAAGGATTTTTGATTAGATGTACTGTGACAAAAAACACTACTTCGGTTTTATCCACATTATCTTTTTCATATTTTACCGCGCTACCAAGAACGGGAATCCACCCGAGAAGATCTCCCAAAAGAGGAAGTTTATGATTTTCCTTGGTGGTGGTCTCTTTTATCAATCCTCCAATAAAAATTGTCTGACCATCTTTTACCAGCACCTGAGTATCCGCTTTTCGCAAATTATATTGCATAGCAACTGTCGTATTGCTCGCGTCTGCCAAAGTAAGTTCTGAAAACGCTAAGTTACTTGATACTTGCGGTGCTAAATTTACCATGATATCACCTTTATCATTAACATGTGGTGTTACTTCGAGAATAACACCCACTTCCCTGGGTTCAATCTCAAATGTAACCGTAACCACATTCGCCGTATCCGTTGAAGCCTGACTCTCCTGCAAAAACACATTGGTAACAACCTTAATAGACGCGGTCTGATTGTTTAACGTGGTAATACAAGGACTTGAAATTATATTTGTATCATCTCTCTCATCGAGAAGCTCCAAAGTAGCTCGAAACTGGCTAAAATCCAACGTACCGTATGAAAATACAGAATTATCCGTTTGCGCGGAGGTAGGATTTGGAACAACATTCCCGTCAATAGATGGAAATTTCGACAAAGTGGTAAGTGTCGCTGCGGTATCCCCAACAAATTGAATAGCGGTTTCGGGATAATACTGACTCTGACTACCCGGAAGAAAAGGAAGTTTTCCATTAGGGCCAAACGGAAATGTCAGTGGCCTTCTAGCTCCACTAGCTGATATGATCGTGTTCCAATCCACGCCAAACTGATCATTTCTATCAAGAGTTATTTCTATTACCTTAGCCTCAAGCATTATCTGCGGGGTTTCTATATCAATTTCCGAGAGCATCTGTCTTACCGTGCCTACCCTTGAAGGTATAGCGGTCACTATGATAGAATTTGAATCCGAGGAATATGTAACTTTTTCACCTTCCGGCGCTAAAATAGCTCTAAGAGATTCTAAAAGTTTGGTAATATTATCGGTTTTTTTATGTAAGTCCAATTCTTTTTCTTCCTCTACAAGCTCCCTGTCCTGAATAATATAATTAAGGGGTATTACCGCCGTTATCGGTTCTTCCGTTTGAAGAACATTT
>JAGLIU010000117.1 GCA_023142805.1 Candidatus Omnitrophota bacterium
CGATCCTGCGCTTCAGCATCGCGCCGAGGGGGCCGTAATCGTAAAAACCTGCTGTTCCGCCGTACAGTTCAAAGGAGTTCCATAGGAAGCCTCTGCGCTTTGCCATCCCGATTATCTTCTCGTATTTGTCCATGGTTATCAGTTACGCGTTTTTGTTGCCGATCGTTCATCCATTTATTCAGGAAATATCCGAATGATCTATTCTTCCCTTCCGCTAATTCCACATCATAGTTTTCCAGAATTTTTTGCATAAATACTGGTCGCGGCATCTGTTTAGGAATTAATTGATTAAAACGTTCTTTGGTAATGTTGTCCGTAGTTCCAATCTTTTCGCGAATGCCTATTTTTTTAGAAGCTTTTTTATCCAGTCCAGCGAGATACCAACCCTCCATTTCCTTGATCACGACAGCTATAGTATCTACTGTTATTTTTTTACCGAAATCCTTTGTTAGTTTTTCTTTTTTGGTAGTTATGCAAGGAAATTCATCGATATCACCAACACAAATATAATCGGCTTTCATTGAATTAATTGAGTTGATAAAACTTGCTTTTATCTTCTTGTTTTTCTTTGCGTATTTATAAAACGTTATCTCGGAATACCTTTCTCGAAGGAACGGCTCCACAACACTCTCAAAGAAGCGTTTGTCATCGTTGCCTTCGATAAAGATGAATAGCAGCTTATAATCCATATCTACCACTCTAACAGATTCTGCACATAAAGCTCCTCTATACCCATCTCATTTTCAATGAAAATTCTCACTTCTTCTTTTTCGGATGGTCGTGAGATCTGAGAGAACCCATTATCATCGCGATGGACGAGCAGGATATTCTCTATTCCCGCATATTTCACCATCTCCGGATTGTGTGTGGTAACTATGATCTGCTTTTCAAATCGTTCCGAAACATCTTTCATCATATCCACTATTTTGGAGATAAGATGTGGATGGATGTTCCTTTCAGGTTCTTCAATGGCGATTACAGGGTTTTCCTCAAAGTAGAGCGCAATAATCAGAGCAGTTATGTTTATCGTTCCATCGGACATCAAGTATGCAGGTAAGAATTTCGTTCCGGAATAAACTTCCTTTGAACCGAAGAGCAAGGATTTATCTACCAATCGTTCTACTGTGAGACCTTCTATAAAGGGTAAGAGATCTTTCATCAAGGCAAACATACTTTCCGATTTTTTTTTATCATCTAAAATATTTTTAAGGATGATTGCCAAATTCCGTCCGTTGTGTTCTAGTTCAGTTTTTCCGGTAGTCTGCGTAGCCTCTTTTGGCAATTTTGGATCAAAGTCATAGATAAAAATATCTCTAAAGAATCTACTCATTCTAAAAGATGGAGGTTGGAAAAATATAGTACTCTCAATAAATAATTCTTTGTGAGATAATACTTCTTCTGAAAATTTAGGAAAATGTACCGGTAGTGTAGCAGCTCTCACCTCCGGTGGCATATCCTCCGAATTTAAACTAGCTCTGACCGTCCCCCGGTCCCTAATTAAGGTAATATCTCCTTCTCCAATTTTTCTCTTCTCCTCAACGCCTTCTCCTTTCTTTTCCAATTCTACAAAACCACAGTTGACAATCAATTGTTCCTCGACAACCCGATACGGTACGCTCTCTTTCGGGGCGGGGAATTCGATGCCAAACTGGTAAATAAATTCAGTAGCGATGGCGCCGACAATTATTGCATCCTTTTCGGTATTTAGCGCAAATTTAAAAGGTACACCTCTGGAGTCGATATGCAATTCAACTGAAAGGTTTTTAGAATCGCCTATATTTATATTTCGAATATAGTCCACCCCTCCTTGCATGGAAATCGCATTATCAAGACCGCTCTCCACCATATCTTTGAGAAACTTGAGAATGGTTAAAAAATTGGATTTTCCCGAAGCGTTTGAGCCTATCAGAACGTTAAATCTCCCAAGTTCTATATCCAACTTCTCAAAACTTTTAAAATTGGAGACTTTGATCTTTTTTATCAGCATTTTTTCATTGCCCCTTCGTTTTTATTCCTATGACATTCTTTATACAATTCATCACTTTTGTTGTATGCACACTTATTGGTGATGGCGTATAACTAAATATATACTGCTGCGATATTCCCCCCTCGCACCATCACACATTCTCATCAGACGCAAAGATCGGCAGATTGAACCCATCTTCCACCTCCAGATCCCTTCTCACTTCCAGCATCTTCGTCTTCAACTCCGGGATCTCAACCTGAGCCACATTCCATGTTATTTCCAGATCAAGCC
>JAGLIU010000118.1 GCA_023142805.1 Candidatus Omnitrophota bacterium
CTAAATAAATAGAAGTATGTAAACGTATCCGTTCCGTTAGATCTTGAGTTGAACTGAGGATATCTAAAAAATGTTTTATCATGAGTTCAGCTTTTTCACTGGATTCAGACGTTAGTTTGTTGTAAAACGATAAAACATGGTGATCGCCAATTGATTCCCGCGCGTTAAAGGACTTGAATAATTCATTTAACATATAAAGGGTTTCTGTCGGGTGAAAGGAGGAATGTTTTGATAGAGAATTTTTAATGTTGTTGTAGAGAGTAGATGCTTGTCGATCAGTGTTATTTTTGAGAAAAGTTTTCAATATGATTTTTGCGGGGTGGAGGAGACCTTTATTGATAAGCTCCCGTGCTTTGTAGACCGGGACTGAATCAATCGGGATCAATAATTTTAGATACTCATTTTTTACCATTTCTATAGGGTCGTCTTTTTTGCCGTTGGGAGATTCTTCTCGGGGAGAAACCAGTATTTTATAACCATATTGTTCGTCTTCCACCGGGATCAAATCCACTGTTTTTCCCGCCAATGAAGTAAGTCGGCGGATCTCTATTTTTTTTGTACCTGAATAGAGAGTTAGAATTCCCGATTTTGGTATAATTTTAGGGCAAAGATATCTCTTAGGGATCACCTGTTTGCCGTTAATTTTATTTTCTAAGACGTAGTCTATTATAGACAATTCCGCGAGATCTGTAGTGAGACATTTCCCGGTATCTTCAAGATAATATTGGGTACATATGACAACGCTATTTTTGCTAAATTCGAGATAAGTTCCGTATGTGGGATGTTTTTTGATCTGACAGGTTATTGTTTGTTTCGATCCTTTAATGTTAAAATGTTTTTTAACTTCAGAGCCACTGATAATAAAAGCTTTTTGTTTATACCCGATGTTTAAATAAGCCTTAAAAAAAGTCTTATCAGGACAATAGTATATCGGCATATCATATGTTCTTCTCGGGACGGGGTTAATTTCCTTAATGTTGTTGGCATAGTCAAATATATCATGCGCGGCCAGGTTGATAGATAAGAGTGAAGTTGAAAAATTATAGGAGTGTAATGGGCGAGGATTACGTGAAGTCAATAGTTCTGATTCCAAATATACGTTTACTAGTTGTCCTCTGTTGATATCATTTTCAACTTTTACGATGACTACCTGATAAGCGTCAAGCGGGTGATCCATTTCGACCTTAACGAGTTTCGTTTTGTATTTAGAATTCTTTATTGTAGGGAAACTTATCTGACAGTATTGACAGGGAGGGACAGTTGTGCGGTATTCTCTATTCAAAGTTTTTATAGGGCGTATTCCGTAGGCTATACATATGATATCAAGTGCCGCCAAATCTATTTTATAGATACGTTTGGCCTCAGGGAAATATCTGAAAGTAGTTATGAGTGACGGTTCATGAAATGTACTAAGTTTATTTTCAAGATAACAATTAAGAACCATTCCGTGGTTTATGTCTTTGTCCGCGTAAAAGATAACAGGTATTCCTGATGGATCTTCTTTTGATAATACCGATGATAAAGATATTGTGCTGAAACGGCTGTTCAATTTATCAAAATTTTCCCGGCTGATATTCATTCTGACGATATTTCCCTCTGTTAATCGCCCTTTTCTGTCTACCCATCTTTTTATTCTCGCTTTATTTTTTTCATACAACGGTTTTTGCTGTTCTTTTTCCGCGAGAGGTATTGGCTGGGAGACCTGGCGGAAGTTCGGTGGAGAGATTAAACCCTGTTGTAGTTTTTTGTTTCTCGCGTCAAAATCCAGAAATTCAGGAAGAAATAAGTCGGTTTCTGAATTAGCGAGAAACTTTTCCGCGGCATAAAGAAAATTTTGTTCTTCAGGTGACATCCAATATGGATCTATAAAATGATGTTTTTTCATTGTGATGAGTTCAAAAGTTTTGGATATAATATCATTGAACGATGGTTTTATTGTCAAGGGGTCGGAATTTTCGGGCATACATTTACTATAAGCGGTTAAAATATTTTCATCAAAGAATACAGCGGTTCGCAATTTGTCGTAATAATCCGGTTCGGATAACTGGAGAACCTGGAGAAGAGCGTGGATGTCTAAAAATGTTATACTTCGTAAAAGGGCAATATCCGTTCTGGAACCCTTTTTCTTAGCATTATATTGATCGTTGAGAAGGAATTTGCCGGCAGGAAGAAGTAAAGCTTGTATGTTAGATAAAGATAATTTTTTCTTCCGAGTGTTGGTATCAGCAAAAGTAATGCGGTCTCTTTCGATGTAAGCAGATATTATTTCTTGAGGTGAAGTTACCTTTTTTAGATCCCGTAAATACGGCGCGATTTCTTTTTGAATATCCCGGTTTAGCAAGGCTTGTTGGTCCGGGACAGAGCCAGCATTCTCTAAAGATTTTTTCACATGGTTCAATAACCTTTTTGCTAGATATTCTCCGTTGTCCGGGAGTTTTTCTAAATACGCGGATAAAAGTATTTTAGCATGTTCGAGAAATCCCCTTTCGATCAATTCTTCCGCTTTTACCAGAGGGGCATCATCAATCGGAACAAGTGTTTTAAAATATTCATTTCTGACCA
>JAGLIU010000119.1 GCA_023142805.1 Candidatus Omnitrophota bacterium
ACCGTTCTGAAGCGTTTGGTCGTTTTCAAAACCCTCGGGCAGGACATTCCCATCAGACTCTTGATATCCTTCGAGATATTTGATCATTAATATCAATTCCCCATCCATAATAATAAGCCTCATCTTAGGAACGGGCAGACCGCATTTTTCAAATATCCTTTGTCCTATCAACTCCGATCTTAAAGAATGTTCGGGAGCTTTTTTGAGCAAGATCTTCTCTCCTGTTGCCTTGTCTTCGTAAAGACGCATCGCGTGCGTAGAGACATTCTTAGACCCGATAACGCCCATATCAACAAGATCGCTCAAGGTCACGCTCTCTTTTTCCCACACACTATCCTTGACACCCGCGGGTATTCTCGCGGCCTCTAGTTCAAGAGAGGGCATACTCAAAACAAGGAGATTCACGACCATGTGGGTAAAAATGGAAAGTCCAATAAACATCAGGGGAGTTATCACTATAAGGGGTAAAATAACAGCGTTCACAAGAGTAACCACAGTTGGGGCAAGCAAAGCTTTAATTATCTCCGGCGGTGACCGTTCCCCCGCGTAATGATCTTTTATGAATTTTATTCCGGAAAAACTCTGCAAAAGAATAGAGCCCAACATTACATTTTGCCAATCAAGCTCGCCCGTAATGAAAAAGATCAGAATAGACGTAACGGCCAGCGGCAATCCCCTATAAAGGAGTTCTTCCAAAACGGGCGCGGCGATAAGTTTCCGCATCCAGGATGGCATTTGTCTCATATGTTTTCTGAACAGTTCTTTCATCCATTTGGTAACGGCGGTCCCCTCCGGTTCAGGTGTATCCTCGACCTTAGGAGAAAGAACTGTTTCAACTGTTTCTTTTGCTACGGGAACTTCCACGGCAGGCGTTCTGAAATCAACACTCTTAATACCTAACGATGAAATTATTTCCTCAATATTCGCGACATTAAAGGTTTCCCTTTCTTCTTCAGAAATCTCTTTTCCCGTTGATAAAAGATCATGTCCTCGCGAATCAATAATCGCGATGTCTTTACCATCCGCTCTGATCCTGATCCCATTTCTACCCTCTTTTACCGCGACACTCCATCTGACATGCAATTCAAATATGACGCGCGATCTCGCTCCCTCAACGTATGCGCATAGTACCGGGTTCAGACTGCTGGCGATAGCCATTACACCGACTTGCGCGAGAGCCGAGCTTAACAATCGTTCTACTTCTATAAACCGTCCGGCAAGCAGATTGAAATACGGACATTCATAGTTTTTTTCGCTGGTAAATTTCGGCAGTATAGAGACATATGATATGCCTTGTTTCTCAAATAACTCGCAAAGGTTTTCGGTGTGGAATCCTCCGGTCATCAGAATAGCACTTTCAATATCGCCTTCACCCCGGCTGAAACGCAGGTTTCTCAGAAAAACATCGTCTCTCCTGAACGAGTACTCATAAAACTTCGCGATATCCTCGCGAAAGTCATCGAGCCTGGCAATATTTACGTCCGGCCGCGCGGCTATCCCGTATTTTGGAGCTTCCTCCCTGATGAAGTTCACGAAATTACGCGCCTCAAACAAACTTTTGTTCTCAAGATAATACCTGTAATCTCTTTTAGTAAGCCGTATCGCGAAGATATTAGAAAGAAGCGCGAGACTTTGGGAAAGCGCGTCCAGATGACGCTGTTCATCATTCAGAAATAGCGGTTCCTTTATTTCTTTTTCAAACTCGCCCAATTCATCCATCACCTTGTAACGATCCCCTGACTCGTAAATGGACACATAAACCATGTAATCCGAAAGAGCGGAAAAACGGGTCATGTCGAGTCCCAAATTCTCGGCCTTACTTAAAAGATACCCATAAAAAGCTTTTCTTTTTATCTTTTTTACCCTAAAATCAACGCTCTTTTCGACAAGTTCGCGCGCCTCATTCCTCGAAAACCTCTTCTTAAGTTCGTCAATAAGAACATTTCTTTCCCTGTTCGCCTTTTCAAACTCTATCCTGTTTTCCAGTTCCATTGCCTGAGAAAGAAGATACAAATTGGAGAATTTCTTAACCTCTATACCCCTCTCTTCCGCTTTTCCGATCAAAAGCTCCAGATAATCGCGAAAATCCATGTCACCGATTTTATACGCGCAATACGCGATATCAAGTTTCAGCAACTCCTGAGTGTAAATATGTCTCTTCAAGTTATTCAGGATATGCGTAAGTTCTTTCAGATACTCATTAACCTCGGTTCTGTATTCAAGAGAGTCTCTGTACACCTTGAGATTTTCCAGGTACAGATTTTTGTCCTCAACACCCCACAACCTGATCTTTTCAGTATTATTTACCGCGTAAAACTCCGCACCGTTTATCTCGCCATTTTTGACAAAATAATCCGCGACTTCCCTTCGAACAGCTCCGCCCGCTATTGACGTAAATACACTAAGATCGTAATCACCAACGCCCCCTTCAAGATTGACCATACGTATCCCATACTCATTAACCAGGTAATTAATTATCCCGCTGATCTTTTGTTGCGCGTAATGATTACAATGAGCGTCCTGAACATGAATAATGACTTTAGACGGATCGCCTTTAAAGGAATACTTAACCTCGCCAAGATGTTCCGGAACGGTAAAAGTATCAATATCAAGGTTCGCGAATACGGCATCTGTTTCCTTGTGGGAGTCCTGTCGTACAACATCATTTGTTTTTGTCGTTGCCCAGACATCGGACAAAACGAAACAAGTAATGAAAGCGAACAAAGATACGCCGCTTATTACCTTCCTGGCCACGATATGTTTTTTAAACCATAGATATAACATTCCACCACCAAGTTTCGAACCTTTTTAAAATACTAACTATATAAACAAAAAAAATTACACTTTTTAATAATTTACAAATACTATTATTACATTTTCACAGTTAAAGGCTACCTGATAAGTTAGGACATTACAAGGGTAGAACAACTTACTTTTTATATTTAACAAAATATGGTATAGGCGGGTTAAAACCCGCCCTACATTTTTATATCTAACGCTGAAACCCAAAATGTGTCTTAGCGCAATTAAAACTCAAAATTTGTTATCGTAAGCGACCGAGGACGTAATGTCCGAGGAAGTGCAGAAATCTCC
>JAGLIU010000012.1 GCA_023142805.1 Candidatus Omnitrophota bacterium
AAATCTCCATTGGAAATCCACACATCAGAAAAAGAAGGTATTTACTTAGATATAGTAAACTGGAAGGTTCTACATAAAGATATCCTGATTAACGCATTACACCTTTCCCCCTCTCACGAGTAAAAAACCCAGTTTTCGACGTCTACGTAAGCTTTTTAAGCCAATTCACTGATACTTTGTGTACTTTGATCCTTCTATCATTATACTATCACTTTGTATGTATCCGACTGTCTGTTTTCCATCTCCATAGAATAAAACTTTATCATCTTCTATTTGATAAGTTCCGGTGACCGTCTGATTAACTTCTCTTCCTGCAATGTAACCAATTCGGAGCTTAAAGAAGTATGTGTTATTATCATATAGTTCCAGAACGGTTTTATCATCTTTTGAGTAGGTCCCTGTTATATCATTTAGGTTCTGATCCATGCAGCCGGCGCACATAAAAAATATACTAACAATTATAAGTATATTAAACCCAGCAAAAAGCCTGTTTTTCATAGATTTTTTTATTTTATTATTCGATTTTATCATTATTTTTAGCTCCAATAATAGCCTTTCTTATTATTAATTCTCGTTTGCAAAATTCATTATATATTTTGGTACATCTGCAAAAGAGATTGTATTATTGTGATATTTTTCATATTTCGTTGTATCATTTCCAGCGGTCACAAAATACCAAATGTCTAAACCCTTGGTTTCGTTCAATCTGTCCACTTTTTCAAGTAAATCGCTATTATTATTCGTGGACATTTCAACCTCAAAACCTGCCGTTTTTCCTTCTGAATTTGTAACCACTACGTCTGCATTTTTTCCATAATCTGAGATTTGAACATCTAATTTTTCATTCTCTGCCACAGATGCCACCAATCTTGTTAAAATAAAATGTTCATCTGATTGATTTGTCGCCCCTGTTTTCTTGATCATGTACGAAGCTTGTCCCTGTCCTAGGGTCCGAGACCTTACACTTTTATATCCGTCTGATTCGAGTATATTTTTTTGTTCATTTGACAAATATTTCATGGGATAAAATAGCCTCTGCAAATTGATTTTCACACATACCGGGGCATCTGCTTCTTTTTTTGATTCAATTAATTGCTTTTCGACGGGTGCCGCTACTACTTTTATTTTTGTCACAATCCCGGATGAAATAAATAAACCTTCGCCCTTTTTTCGGTTATTTACAATAAAATCCGCCTGGTCCTCAGACAGGCCAAAGGTAGATTTTACCTTATCTCGTTCGGAGTATTCCACCGAAAATATAAACTTGGTTTCACAGTTTCCGAGGATTGAATCTCCCACATCAGTTTTTGATATGTCCCCCAGGTCCTGAGTAAGCAGTTCTACAGACAAATCAAAATATCTACACAATTTAATAAGTGCTTTAATGCTTTTTGATTCTTTTGACATCAAGCTCCATGCCTCATCTACTATTAAAGTACGCTTACCGCTTGATTTCTTAATCATAAATGCAAATTGCTTTAACATGATCTGATACATTACGGCGTCTTGTACTGTGTCTGGAATCTCAAGCAGGTTATAACTAATATATTTTTCATTCATCTTAATGTTAGTTTGACCGTTAAAGAAGTTACGATATGAGCCGTTAACATACATATCAAGTTTCCGTTTAAGTGCTCTACCCGCTGTTTTTTCCTCTCTGTCGATATCTTTAGATTTTAAATATTCCTCCATGTGATTATAAAAATCATCTAATATTGGCGGCTCTTTGGTCCATGTTTCCCGTTCAGTAGTAATACCCCGTTCTTTGTATATCTCAATGACCGTCTTATCTATGATTGGCAGGCCTGCAGCTGTCACACCCTCCGGACCAAGCAGCATTAACAAGAATTTAGGGATTTCTTGCTGTCTGGCTGTTAGTGAGTCTTTAGGACCGTTGCCTATGTCAAAGGGATTCATGCGCACACCATCGGCTCCCTCACAAATTTTCACAACCATCCCCCCCAGTTTCTTGATTATATGGCTATAATCGTCTTTTGGGTCAATGATGCTTATGGATCTGCCGGACCATGCTTCATGAATAATCCGGGTTGACTCACTAAATGACTTTCCGCTTCCGCTTTTACCCATCGTAAAACAATTATAGTTATTTCGATTTTTATTAAATTTATCGTAAAAAATCGGTATCCCGGTATCGTAATCAACCCCGATATATATTGCGTCCGGTGTCAATCCTCCGGCCATAGCCCGACCTGGTAACAAAAAACTTTCAGTCATACTGCTAGAATCAAATTCTTTGTATAAGTCAACAAAATCAATACCGGATGGCATGAAATTTTTATAAGCATTAGTTTTTTTAAATGATAGCTCTGCCGGATGGATCATTAATCCATCAAGTTTTGATAACAGACCTGCCACCTTCTCACGTAATAAAGATTCTTTAATATCTGACTGCTCCAAGTATAATGCCATATTGAAAGCCGCTTCGTCGCCTGCTCCTAGCGCCGCAATTCTTTTTTTTATGCTCGATATCTTATTTCTGAGTTCTTCAGATGGAATATTATTTGATTTTTCGGTTGATATTCTTTCCGTTTCCAATTCCTTTAAGTGCTTTTGGGCCTGGCTTCTTGCTGTCTGGCTGTCTATTTTCATAATAAATTGTGTAAAATTTATATCACCATCGTCATCAACCAGCCCATTTAACCATTTTGGCCGGATTTTAGAAGGATATCCAGCGCACCCAATCACTGAATGCCTGATATTTCCTATAATAGTATAATCCCACTTTTCTGTTATTGAATCCGGCATCAACAACACTTTTAAGTTTTTATCAATGTCACTGATACCTTTCTTTGATCTGTTAGCCATGTTATTTGCTCGTTTCACGTCCCAGCTTGCGATTTTACTATCAAATGCTTTCTTAATTTCCGTTAATTGCTCTAACATGCTTAATCCTCCATTGTAACGCAGTCGCTTAAATAATCGATGCCATCACGTCCCACACCACACGAAATCATCAAAAGAGTATTTGTTAATGCTGCCCCTGTCAGTCGTTCACCTACCACAAAACACCGGGATAATCCAGAAATGATAGTTTTGGTATCAATATCTAACTTTTCGACTTGATTAAGGCTATTTACAGGCGTTTTTATGACCATATAGACCGATTTGTCTTTAATTTTCTCATCCTTACAATACTCTTTTATATGGTTTAGATGACCAATCATTAGCCGTTGCTGTTCATCTGGTAACAAGTGCACACCACCAATGACCAAAGATACATATTTTTCAATATCAAATAAGGATGAATACCCGATCAATTGGATTGAACAAGGCAACGAGTTTAAAAAGTCCGTGTCTCGGTCCCGGACCACGCCGGCGTTCTTGGCATCCGATCTGTCACCTGTAAGAGTGTAAAGCTTTAAAATTGTGCATGCGTCGCCGTACACATTAAAATAATGATCGTATTTTACATTACGAAGTGATAAGAAATTCAACATTTCTTTATCGAATCTGTTTATCTTTTTACCTCTTAATATATAATTTTTAACTGTTATCAACCAGTCATCTATCCTGAATTGACAAAACGCTATAAAAAAAGTTAATATCAAACACAGACAGATAATTAAAGAAAATTTATAATATTTTCCATAAATTGCAAAACTGCCAGTGAACTTGATAAACACAACACACACAGCGATTGCAGTTATTATATAGACCAGCTGCCGCCGTGTCAGGCCTGCAAATATCTTTTCTTCATACTTCAAACTCGGTGGAATTTCGTAACCTTCATTCATAATAACCTACCCGCCATATATACGCCTTTCACGATTGGAGTGACCGGGTTATATACAAACTTAAAAAAACATATAGCTGGAACTAAAAAAGCACAATATAAAACCGCAATTCCTATAAACATCCGCACAGGACCCGGCCCTGCCTCACTCATCATAATTCCCATCCCCACACCGTAAACAATTGCCATCATCGGAGTTAAAAAAAGAGCCCAAAGCAACAACCTAATTAATAATATTCCAAAACTTTCAACATTTTTACATATATTTAATTCGATTGCACCCATTATCCAAAAAGTCACAGCTATAATTAAAAATAAATTTGCACATGCGATAGTTACAGCCCGTCCTACATACAATAAAGCAGTAATGTATATTCCCATCGTCCCGAGCATTATAAAAATACACGAATAAACAGACGTGAATATGTCAACAACAAAAACCATTATATCGGCATTTAGGCCGAACATAAGCGTAATTGCGTCAGATAGTTCAATCAACCAACCTAAGAGCCAAGGCGCACATGATACGACTATTGCACCTATTATGGTCCGTGTGACGATCTCCATGATAACAACATAACTGTATGCAGACAATGGACCAACCAAGTACAAAAAATAAAATAGTACACCAACAACAATCACAAACAAAGCTACCGCATAAAACAATAAATAAAGATCCGGCATAATAGAATTAACATAAGGATTATTAAGGGCATCGGGCCCAAGTACCCCCTGATCATTCAACCAGCCCAATATACCACCGTCAATTGTTTGATTATCAGTTATACCAACTGCCTGCAGGCCAATATTTGAAATCTGTTTATCCAAATCGAAAAATTCCATTTATCGCACCATCCTAAATAAAATATATCCCGACAAAAGACACATGATCACAGCGCACATATCACCGGTTTTTATGTCTTCCACTTCGTCTTTTCTGGTAATGTTTGTTTTTTGTTCGAATGATTCGAAGGGCAAACTTACCACGACTGATATATCATCAATATGGCCATCTGGTAACAAAAAACCGTTTTTACCATATGGCGATAATCCATTTAAATCATAAAAATCATAATCATACATGTCATATAATTGATAATCTACCGTTTCATTTTTGAAATAAACATAACTTGACTTTAACAGCGATTTTGTCAAGTTCCCCATTTGAACAGTAATATTATAGTGTGACGCATTGTCAGGCAAACCCACAATATTAATAGTATTATACTGTCCGCTGTGGTTTGTGATAATACACTCTATTGTTTCGTTGTACTCATCAGCTGTCACCCACTGATGATAATCATAACTTGACGATTGATGTATTATAGTAGTGTAGTGTTTCTTTTTTATGCCACCTGTCAGCCTACGGCTCGATGTATGCCATTTACAAGTAATAAAAACCTTTAGCATCCCTGGCTTATATTCAGCCTCTGAGGCTGTCACACTGTCGATCGTGACGCTGTTTAAGGACCGACTGGGCCTTGGTAGATATCCTACTTTGTAAATCACATCTGATGTATTGCTATATGTTACGTTTTTATATCTAACTGCATACTTTGGACCGATAATTAGTAGATAGGTCCATTGAATGGGACCACCGCCCCTGTTTAATTTGGTATTGGTCGGCAAGCCAAAAAAACAAGGATCATAAATCCGTTGCATATTCTTCCGGTATTTCAATTCATTTTGCCAACTATAATAATGAGCCCCTATAGTTGTGATCTCTGTTGAAGCCGGCTCCCAGGCTATCACATCGCTGTAATTCTCATAAGCAGCACAGACAGGCAAAAAAAGAAAGATTAAAACGCCCATTATTAAGAAGGAACTGTGCGTATTATATCTAAAAACCATGGCGCCGCCAGTATTATAAAATTGCCTATCAAAACCCCAATAATTAATCTTGATCCCCAGGCCCGAAGGCTCGGACTTGACGCACCAAATATCAATATTAAGACACCAAGCACAATGCAAAACAATGATACAGCAGCAATAATAAGTACCATTTCGTCTGTTAATCGGTTCACAGTTTCAACAGGATTTTCTCCTTCTAACGCAATTGCACTAGGTAGATATATTAACATAACTGCCAGCACACCTATTAATATTTTCAACTTATTCATTTAAATCACTCCTTTTCTGGTCCTGGCAAGGTTATTAGAATTGCCTGAACCCAGGTATTTTTCCAATCTTCTTTTTTAATGTTAAGAGATAAAAGGGCATCAGCTATCGCTATCCTTCCAGATTCTTGCACATGATACACAGCAGCTACTGATTCCCCAGTCTCACTTTTCAAGATTACTTCAGACTTCATTAGCTATATTTTAGCTTCGAAAGTATTAATAAGTATTGGTGAGTATTTTTAAGTTATCTTGATATCTTTGTAATCTATATATCTGTTACCAAAATTTCCACCATGGACGCCCTGACGGTGCTTCAATTGCGTGCCTTGATATAGCCGATTGTACCATTATATGTAATTCGCTAATTTGCTTATTTTTTTCATCAAGTTCATTTACCAATGCAACTATTGTTTTGCTATTCTCTGGCTTTGTATCTGTAGTGAAGTATAGCTCTAATGCAGCTGTTACAACGTCTTGTTTGGCTTGACCCATTTTAGCTATCTGCTCGTGAAGTCTTGTAGGTATCCTAACATTTATCTGCTTACGGTCTTCCATTATTGAACTATCTTATTGCTACATATATATAGCTAATGTATAGGTATTAGTATTCAATATTAAGAAGATCATAGCAGACCTGGAACACCTGGCCAAGCACTTCCGGATGCTACACTGATCA
>JAGLIU010000120.1 GCA_023142805.1 Candidatus Omnitrophota bacterium
ATTTCAATAATGCCGTGCGGCAAAATTCCAACGAGAAAGAATTTCCATGACGAACTTTCCGAGAAAAGACAAGCAAAAATTCCCAGAACCATTCCATTCGCGAAAGACGCGAACAAAGGAATTATTCCGGCAAAAATTCCAAGTAACAACACCAGCAGAAGTTTCGTAATATTGTTTTCCAGAATAAACAGAAAAACTTGGAGGTCGGTCATTTCTTCTCCTGACGCAAAAAGTTCTTTAAGACTTTCCACAATTTCCTGCGTTTCTTCCGGAAAATCGGACACGAACAAATACCCCGTAAAAGTGCCCGAGATAAAAACAAGCGACGAGAACAATATATAAAATCTGAGATTATACAGATATTTTTTAATCTCCGCAATCTTCATAAAAATGCCGGTTCGTTAAATATAAATTTTATTCAAGGTTAAATTTTTTATCTGTAAGAATTTTCTTAATAACACGAAGTTCCCTGTCTAATATTTTGTCATGCTTATCAAGCTCCATGCTTTCAAACAAATCCTCCACCTCACTTTGCGTTATCTGAGTTCCAACATCTCTACCGTCTCTGCTAAACTCTTTTATCTTTTTTTCAAACCCCTGAACAAAGTATTTTATTTTCGTCCTGGGAACATTTGGCAACTTGCCTTCATCTATGGCATTCATTAAAGCGTCTTCAATCAAATCAACTTTGATACGACCATTTATGTATAGTTTTGTCATAGTGATTATAGTTAAAAGTTTATAAGGCTACTTTTTACTTCTCGCCGCCTTCATCCTCCCCCAGTCAATTAAGATCAACACGCCCGCTAACATCATTATAGCATAGATAACAAAATTTACACCTTCTGAAAATAAGATATTTTTTTCGCCTTCCTGTCCGGCTAAATAAGTTGAAGACGCGAAAGATACTGCCGTTCCGGAAACTCTGCCAAATTTCAAATCCGCCTGAAATCTTGGCAAAATTCTATAGCCGGCCGAGGTTCTGCTCACTTGTCCGGTAATTACCGCTCGTTTATTTATTTCTATTTTCGTTTTTTCAATTCCCGTCCGCGGCTTGATATAAATTTTCACTCTTCCGCTTCCGTCATCAAGAAAAAATACATCGTCTTTAATTTCCACGATTTCCCCTTCAACGGTCACAAGGCATCCCTCAATTGCTTTGCCAATATCAGCGGTGGAAATAATTTTCGGTTCAACCAAATTGTCGCGACTGATAATTTTTATATTTTCCGCTTTGCTCAACAAAATTCTTTTTTCTCCGCCCACTTCGGAAATTTGCCCCGCTACTTCAATTTCATCGCCTATGTTTATTTCAGAGATATCCACCTTTTTACTGTAAATTTGAATTCCGCTTCCCGCGATGTAAAAAATATTATCGGAGAATATTCCCGGAGAAGTTGAAACGACGCCGGATATTTTCACATCGGAAAATCTTGGCAATTCTTTTGCTTCGGCAACAGTCGCTTTGACGTATTCAATATCACCCGCAAAGTTTTCCTCAACATCCGCATCGCTCTCGTCTATTTCCACCTCATCTTCGTTATATAAACTTACAACGCTTTTTGCGCTCAATATTTTTCCAACCGTATTTATTTTACCGGGAGTAATTATCCGGCTCCACACCCAGCCATTATTCACCCAATTATATGATTGCCCTTCAATTGATTTTCCGTATCGCGCGTTGTCAACGACAGTCCCGTCCGCCCAAAGAAGATTGACTTCGTCGCCGGAATTATTGAAGATTACTTTTATTTCCTCATTCGTGAAAACAAGATGGCTCCTCGCGCTGATAATTTTATTTTCTTTTATCGTGTATAGCTTGCTTCCCTTTTTTAAAATATCGTCAATCTGCCAGCCGATTAAATTAACATCCCGCAATGAACAATTATACAATTCCACCCACTCGTAATTTCCGTCCCGATTATTTCTTCCCGTCGGATTTGGATAAATCTCGGAAATTATTATTTCATCGGAAAAATCATATTCAACAACTTCAGCGCCACTATCATCGTTGGCTTCAATCTCCTGACTGGAGCCGTCTTGTTTGCTATCGCCGGCGCCATCGCTATTATTATTCCTCTCTTGAGAGTTCCCCCTTTCTAAAAGGGGGTTGGGGGGATTTTTGGGAATGTGTTCGTCTTGTTCAATCTCACTCACTTCTTCTTCTTTAATTATATTCTTCCTACCCGCCGTCGGTCTCAGCGTCCAAACCCAATTTCCGTTTTCATTCAAAGCATACGCCTGATCTTCTTTAGCGGAATCGCTTACCGGCGTTTCGTCCATAATCTTGCCTTTATCATTTTTCAAAACAACGCCATCGCCGGAATTGTTAAGAGCTATTTTTGTTTCGTCGCTGTAAAATACTTTATAGCCGCCGGATTTTATGTCAACCCTTTCTATGATTTCAAAAACTTTTACTCTTCCCATTTTATCTTCTAATGTCCATCCGTCTAAATTAGCATCCGTCTCACCCGCGTTATATATTTCAATAAATTCGTTATCTCTATCGCTATCTTCCGGATTTGGCAAAAATTCCGTGATGA
>JAGLIU010000121.1 GCA_023142805.1 Candidatus Omnitrophota bacterium
CGTTATCCTGACAAACATTATAATAGACTCCTGGCAAAGACCTTCCTCCCCACGCATGTAATATTTTAATCTTTTCCCAATTTGGATCTCCATCTGCAAATTGCCTATAGAATCTTGTTATCAATTTTTTAATGAACGAATATAAGCTTTTAGTAAAAAAAGTGTAAAGTATCTCTGCATCAGGATACCTTATATGGATTAGAGCCGCTTTCATGGCTAATACTATCGTTTTTCCAGAGCCTGCTAGCCCTCTTATTCTCTGAAATTCCTGACAAATATTCATCGCAGCTCTCTTTTGCTCAACATCAAATACTGCTATTTCAGATTCGATTTTCCCTAAAATTTTACCTTTAGTTTCTCCTTTCTTATCATCATATTTTCTTTCTTTCGGTCTGCTAATACCCTTTGCTCCTTCTAAAACAGACAAGGTTTCTTTTAAAATATTATCATCGCTTACAAGCAAACCAGTAGCTTTGCATTTTCCAATTTCCTCTTCTAAATTATCCCGATTTAGCATAATTAAGTCGTTTAAAAAAACGTGATAATTCTCTGTATTTTTTACTCTTAAATTAGGTAAAAATAAAAAAGGAGTAATTGGTACTAGAAGTTCACTTCGTTTTTTTCTTAGCAGTTTACTTTTTACTAATTTTGAATACACATTTCCATATATTTGATCTACTTCATCACTTAAATTCCCTAATTTCTTTTTATCCGCTATTGTCTCTGGAGAACATTTGAATAATAGCAGGCCTACTTTTTTACTTATTATCATTACATTGGCTGTAATAATTTCTTCTTCTTCTCCTAAATAAAAAGGAAACTCATGATATAAATATGCATCTTCCAATCCTAACTCTTCTTCTTTATTGCTCAGAATTGCTATCAAATCTTTTGCTGCTGGGTCTTTATCTAATAAATTGTGATCAATTTGAAAATTCATCTCCCATCTCCTTTATCTTTTGTATCTTGCTAACCACTTTTAAGGTACATTAAACTTCGTCTAACTCTATATGTCAACTAACAATTAACATCATTTTATAAGTTTGCCGAGGGCTTCTTTGGAGGATTTTCAAACTTTGAATATCTTATGTCTATTACCTTCAGTTTTCGAAGCCCTTGCTTTTACCTTACATTCTTGAATTTTCCTAAGGTGTTCTTGGTTGCCCCCGCCAGCCAAGATGACGGAGAGCACAATTCATCTTCTTAAATGTTCTAAAATTTGGAGTATGCGGAAAAATGGATTTCCGCTATCATAGGTGAGTATTCTCGCTTTTTCCCTTAATTCATCTATGCGCTGAGAATACGTCTCATTTATCACTAGCACTAACTCTTCGATCTTTTCAAGTTTCTCGGTAATATATCCTCTCGGAACAACCGGAGCCCAAAACATATACTTTCTGTTTGGGAAATTTGAAAGGTACTTTTTCGCATATTCTTTTTGTCTTTTATGTTTCTTCTTTATCCTTTCAACGGTTGTTTTGTTATCTTTATATAAAATTCCTCTTATATGTGTAGTGACTTCGCATATATAGGCGGTTTTCTTTTTGGAATTCAAACCTATGACATCGAGCTCTCCTAATCCTTCAAGCCCGCCATGTGGCGGTCTTGCATTATAGTCTATGATGTCACGCTGCTTAATTATCTTTAAATATGCACCTACAATATATTCACCAACTTCTGTTTTCATATTCACACCTTTTTCCCGAGTAAAATTTTCAATATGGGAATTAAATTATTCCTAAGAATTTCATTCATATAAACGTATCATTCAAAAACGCTTCTTTAAGAAAGTTCTGTATATGAATACTAAATTCCCATTTAGTATAGTTTTTCTTTTTTTTACGTGTATTAAGTTCTGGCTGGAAATGGTATATGAATTGCGATTCGATACTATCCAGTAATTCCACTGCTACGCTATCGGGTTGAATCCAATCTAAAAATATATACTCACCATTAAAATGAAACCAAATTGAACAGCGGTATACTCTTTTCAATTTCCCTTCATACTTTGGATGATGTAGTTTTAAAGAGGCTAAATGTCCTCCCTTAAAACGTGAACTATTTTTTGTAATCCCAGCATAAACCACCTTCTCTTCTTTTCCCTTACCGCATGTAATGATATACAATGGCAAGCATGGCTTTGGTGGTTCTCCGAGTTCTTTGAATAGCATAAGTCTCTCTTCTCCGTCAAGCCATCCGCCTTCTAGCCCATTTATTAGTTCGCTTGCTTCTTTTAAATATTGTTGAGTCCTATCTCTCGAATCTTTTAAACTTAGCCAGTCCATTTCTTTCGCCTTGTATATAGGTCCCATTTCTTCCATGCTAATCCAAACATCCCAGCTCTCATCTGGGTTATCATCCTTTATTTTGCCATATAGTCTTTCTGGCAAGGGCTGTTTTCCTTTAGACCATGGAGAAAGAGGTTTGAACATATACTTATCAGATGCGGTGTTTACGCTTATTTCTCCATCTTTGCCCCTTGTCTGCATGCATCACCCTATCTTGTTTTAAACTGCTTACAACTTCTCTATTATTCCTCTCAAATAGGCAAAGCTTCGCTTAGGATTGTCCGTTCGTTTTTTAGCTACGATCCTAACAGCTCTTTTTACTGCTGTTTCCCCATAATCCGTGGTTAACTCCAACAGAATCTCAACCGATTCAGGGTCGTTTTCTCTAAAAACTACTTTGGCTTGTTTCCTTGCTTTCTGAACATTGGCTTCGCCAAACTGTTCAGAAAGTTTCGCAAAGTTTTCGTCTACTTTTTTGGGGTTATATAATCCTAAAACTTTGTAATGATTTGCTGGGCGAGCTTCTTTAGAGCCTTTTTCAAACTTTGCATATCTTATGTCTATGATATTTAGTTTTCTGAGTTCCTGCATTCCATTTGATATATACCATTTTTTAAGATGGAACTGGTTCTCTATTTCTTCTCTTGGAGCGAAAAACCATGGTTTCGAGTCTGATGTTATGTAGTACATTAGTGATACTAGATATAGGACTTTTGCTCTTAAACTAAGGTTTTTGTTCCAATCGTATGTGAAATATCCTACTAGGAGCTCTATTTCCCTTTCATCTTGCTGGGGAACTATTGTTAAGACTGCTGCATCTTTCCTGAAAATATCCTCATCCTTGAAGTCTATAAGGCCGTACTTATCTCTCATCTTTTTGAACGTGCGGTTAATTAGAGTTTTTGGGTATTTTTGTGTTAGCTTTAAGTCTTCTATTATTTTCTCATAGCTAACTGTTACTGCGTTTGTTTTTGGATTCTTATATCTAAGCAGAGTTAAATAGATGTCTAGCGTTTGTTCATCGTTTTGGGTTGCTATTTCTGAAAGTAAGTTGGGATTTTCCAAAAACTTGAAAGGAATTTTTATGCTTGATTCTGAGGTAACAACTGTAGGCTTTTGAACTTCCATACCTTGAAAATCTGCTCTCAGGGATTCTGCTAGCTTTCTTGATTCTACAAGTAGGTTTGATTCTACGTTTTTGCTAAGCGCAGTTTCAGTCCAATTTGACGAACCAAGGATTACTGTCTTTTTATCTATGATAATTACTTTGGAATGCGTGTTTACACTTGGCAGATCAAATGAGACATCTATTCCTTCTCGCTGAAACTGCTCATAAGCATAGATATTTTTTGCTTTGAAAAGCTCCCAATCGGATACTGTTTCGTCTTGCTGTCTGGATAAATCCATTGTTTGATCTAAGATTACTTCTACTTTTACGCCTCGCCTATGTGCTTCTAGTAGGGCTTGAATGATAGCATGTGGCTTAGATTCTCTTTCAAATGGGTTCCAGTTTACATAGTACATTACTACGAAAATTGATTCTTCTGCTCTATTTATTGCGTTTAGTGTTGCTTCAAAATATTTGTCTTTTGATAGATTTTGAACGTCTGCTTGGTAGGCATGTGAAAAAGTTGATGTTGTCGCTATAACTATAAAAAAACATATTATTGCAACAATGCTTCTACGTTTATTCATTCTATTGTTTCCGCTACATCCCCATCCTTAGACGGTCTCTTAAAGGTTCTCCTTGAGACTATTTTTAAATCAAGTTGCCAATATTTTTTTTATTCTCCCCTTAATGTTTTCATACACCGTTGTCATCTTTTGTTTTGCCTCTCCCGTCAAGAGAGCGGTATGCATGAGAGCGTCCCTGATTGGCTTATACTCATTTGCATCCCTTGAAAGACAAGCTTCTTTAATCGGATCTCTCTTGTCGACTAGGTTAGCTAAATGCCCCATGGACAAATACTTTGAATCGTTTGGAGATTTTCTTAAATCAATACTTATATTTCCTTTATTTTTGCTTT